>DATJVC010000015.1 GCA_035501935.1 Gammaproteobacteria bacterium
TCAAGACGAACGTGATCGACGACAAAATATCCCAGATCATCGAGATGGCGACGCTGGTGACGTTTATTATCTCGACCTACCTGATCGTAATGCGCTACCCGACACCTATTGCAATTTCCGATCGCCTGCGTCGCGACTGACCGCCGTGCATCTGATTTCGCTACTACTGCGTGTGCTAACGTTTGAAATCAGGGGGAGCCAGCTTGCTGGCGATCCCCTGGATTGAATTGTTAGGCCGGGGCTAACCTGCGCGGTTGAGGATTTTTTATTTTTTCATTGGTTTTGTTGCGCTTCAAAGAATTTATGTTATTTAACGAAGAGCAAAACTTTGTTTCCCATGCATTGTGCAAAGTTTGGCATTGATTTGTCGTCAATGCCACCAACACTTCCGTCGTCCATGCAGGAGCTAAAGTCTTCTCCTTGCATTTTAATTTTTATGCATTCATTGATGCTGCCAGCCGCTGCGCAGCTTAGCCTTGAAGCGGCATAGTCTTTACATACGGATTTTGCATGGCATGTAATTTTTAAAAATTCAGAGCTCTCCATCTTGTGCTCTTTGGCCAATTTGTTTTGTTGATTGTTGGGGCCAAAGACAGCAACAACTGCCCCTATAGAGAGCAATATAAAAAATGTAACTGAGAATATATTTTCTGCTAATTTTAAATGCTTTTTACGTAACTCTGCTGTTCAGAAGTTTCCCCAGCGTGTTCAGCTTCGTCGGCATGGTGTCCAACGTAATTTAGATGACATGGATTTGCCGGATAAAAAGTGGCATGGCGGATCCGTTAACTGCATTACAGCATAAAGACGAAGAAAAGCTGCGTCTACTGGGCATGGTCCTTCCTTATCGGCGTTCTGCGCCCTCACGGGGCGGTGATGACGGAGGTATAATTCCGACGCGTTCAAACCCGCGAGGTGTCGCTTGCGCATTTTAGTTTTTCAGCATCTGGACATCGAACATCCGGGCATCTTTCTCGAGTTCCTGAAGGAGGATGGCGTTCATTGGGACACGGTGGAGTTGGACGAGGGCGATCCGATCCCGCCGCTTGAGGGATACGACGCGCTCTGGGTCATGGGCGGGCCGATGGATGTCTGGGAGGAAGATCTGCATCCGTGGCTGAAGCCGGAGAAACGGGCCATCCGCGAGGCCGTGCTGGAGCACCGCATGCCGTATCTGGGCATTTGTCTCGGTCACCAGTTGCTTGCCGACGCGCTGGGCGGCAAGGTCGGCAAAATGCCGCAGCCAGAAGTCGGCGTGATGAAAATCAAATACGCCGATGCCGCCGCCGCGGATCCGCTGTTTGCGGGCATGGCCTCGCCTGCCACCTGTCTACAATGGCACGGCGCCGCCGTGCTGCAACCGCCGGCCGGGGCCGTGGTGCTGGCGCACTCGCCGCTCTGCGCTGTGCAGGCCATGCGGGTCAACGATCATGCCTATGGCGTGCAATATCACTTGGAGATCACCGCCCGGACGGTGTCGGAGTGGTCCTCGATATCGGCCTATGAAGATGCGTTGGTGAAGAGCATGGGTCCGGGGGCGGGCGAGCGCCTGGCCGCGCAGACCATGCAGGCCCTGCCACAGTTGAACAGGGACGCGCGCCAGGTGTATGAGCGATTCATGGTCCTGGCGCGGAAGCGGCAGGCATGAATTCAGCGCGCCAAAACCTGGTCACGCTGTTGAGCCTCTTGGTGGCGATCCTGGCCCTGGCCTACTCGGCGTGGCGGCAGGGGGTGAACGAGCACAATCACAATATGCGGGACGCAGCATTCCGCACCCTGACCGAGCTCAACGAGTTGCAATTGCTGGCCGACTACGCGCATTACGAGAAGGACACCGAACGCGGCAATCCCATCAATGGCTGGGCGCGGGTGGGACTGATCAACGACTTGAGCATGCTCCAGCCGGCGACGGTGCAGGTGGCGGCGGCCAATCTCAAAACCGTCTGGGGCCGTGAGTGGCCGGCATTGCGCGACAGCGAGGAAAGCAACCGGCAAGTGACCGCCGCGGTGCAGGCGATGCGCGAGAGCGTGCTCGCCGTACTTCAACAGTTGCATTAACGAATGGCAGCGGAGGCGGCGAGCACACTCTCCCGCCGTATTGCAGCGGCAGCCATGCTGACGTTGCTGCTCGTTTCGGCGGCTGCCGCGCAGGAAATCGGCGGACGGGCGGAGCCACCAAAATCTGCACGTACGCAAAGTAGCGCCGCTGTCGAGGCCCTGGCGCGCATCGGGCAGACGGTGCAGGCCGGCGGGGCGGACACCCAGCGCGATTTCGCCCGCATCGCGCTTGAGGAAATGATCAGCGCCTACCAAAACGAGGCGCAGCAGGCGCTGGCCCAGCCTCCCGAGCCCCCGAAACGCAGCCGGAGCCCGCGCGTCAACCAGCCCAAAAGCCCGGCGGAGATGGCGCGCTGGGCGGCGCGTACCAGCGCCTACGCCGAGTGGTTGGGCCGCTTGCTGGAAGGGCTGAATGCGGCGGCCGACGACGTGCGGGTGTTGGCGGAGGGCAGGCGTACGCTGCGCCTGCTGATCGGCGCGACTTCCGTGGTGGTCAGCGGACCGCGCATCAATGAGCCACAGTTGCTGGCAGCGCCCATCGTGCGGCGCGCCTGTCTGGAAATGTCGATCTGTGACGTGCAGGAGGGCGAAGTCGGGGAAGAAACATTTCCGATCGGCGCCGGCGAGTGGAGCTTCACTCAGGATCAGGGCGCCGTGTTGCAGATCAAGCCCGGCCTGCGTTTTGTTTTCCCGGACGCAGTGCGGCTGGCCGATCGCCAGAAACGCTGTCTGGCATTGGCGCAGGCCCTGAAATCGCTGGCGCGGGAGCTCAAGGATCGCTGGCTGTTTGACGCGCGCATGGAACTTGACGATCTGGCCGTGCTGGAAGGCGGCGGAGACCACGTGGAGATTTATCTGGGCGCGGAGAGTGGCGCCCTGCCGGTGGAGTCGCCCTTGTTGCAGACTCGGCCCCAACTGTTGCGCGAAGCGCTGCCATGGTTGCGCGGCGAGATCGTGGATGTTTATGTCGAGGCGGAACTGCACCCACCCGCTGAATGGTAGTCTGAATAAGTCCATCCTGGACTTTTCAGAGATCGGGAAACAAAAAATGTGGTTTTTGTTTCCCTCCCGTTGCTGAGCAACGCCAGCACATCCCTGTGCCGGGGTCCACTACTGACATTCTCAGAGACTTCTATGGCGAGCACCAGACGTGAACGGAGGGCGGCTGGGATTTGCTGATCAGCACGGCGTAGCCGGTGTTGATCAATTCCATGCCGAGATCCACACCTTCCGGGGTTCTCAACTGGCCGCTGAACCAGGCGATTTCCTTGTGCACCCTGGAAATCACCACGGTTTTGCCGATCAGGCTGCGGGTGTAATCAAGGGCCTCCTGCGCCAGCAATTGCTCACCCTCGCACAGGCCGGTGAGCCGCGGGGACTCGATATTGTCGAGACGGAACTCCACAAGGCGCGTCACATCCGGCCACACGGACACCTCCAGGCGGAGCACGCCGGGGGCGATGATGTCGATGACGGTGGCTTGATAGGGACCGTAGGCCAGCATCAATACCAGCAGGGACACCATGCCGTCAGGTCAGTGTAAGAATCCAACCGTGCGTAGAATATGACGCTTGAGATGCCAGTGAGATGGGCCTAATAGCCGGACTGTTGGGGTGTCGTGGTATCAGCGGGCGGCGACGTGGCATCTGCGGGCGGCGCTGTATTATTGCCGGAAGTATCTCCGTTATCCGCAGGGGGCGCAGGAGGCGTACCCGTATCACCGGCAGGCGCGGGCGCCCCGCCTTCTGCAGCGGTCTTGGGGGCGGACCCGTTTTTCGAAGGATAGCCCGCCTTGTCGAGGGCACTATCCAGCGCCCCCTGGTTGTAGCCGGTCAGAACATCCTTGTCCACGCTGACCACGGGCACGGTAAGGGTGGTGCCGCCAATCAAGGCCTTGAGTTCATCCTGGACCTTGATGTCATTGGAGGCGTCCTTCTCGGTGAAAGGCACGCCACGCTTCTGTAACTGGGTCCGCACCAAATCGCAGGCGTCGCACTTGGGGGCGGTGTAGAGCAGCACCGGGTGCTTGGCGGCGATCTCCTTGACGTCCACCTGCTGCGGCTCGCCTACGCCGCCGGCCTTGCCGGGCAGTTTCTTCTCGCCTTTTTTGGCGGTACCCGGCGGGCAACTTTCCCGGAAGGAGCTGTTGCCCTGGGCGTCGATGCATTCGACCACGATGACCGCGCCGGCGGGCACGGCATAGAACAGCATGCCCAGGCACAGCCAGAGGGGAAGGGCGGCGGGTGACAGGGATGGCTTGGTCGTGTGCATGTGTGCAGTCCCGTGAGGTGGTGGACGTTATCGAGTTAAGAGCAGGCGTTTGGGGTTCGGTTCGGCACAGAAGTATAGAACTCATATCAAAAATCGTCACGCGCGCGTGTTTTGCCGCTCCACGGCGCGGCGCCGTGCGGCGGCGCACCAGATGACGCGATGCGATTGTTACAAGTCCGGGATTAACGCTGAAGGGCTGCACAGTTATACTATATATGTGACATCAAACGGCCTGCGAAAGGGATGGTCCGGCCCATGAGGGCCGTGCCGCGGGGAAACGGGTTTAGGCGCGCGAAAGTGGCGGAATTGGTAGACGCGCTGGATTTAGGTTCCAGTGGGGCAACCCGTGAGAGTTCGAGTCTCTCCTTTCGCACCATACGGCCCGATCCTGAGCGTCCGGGGCGGGTGGTTCCTCCGCACCCGGCGGTTCCCATACACTGATGCATTGCGATTTTCTACAATTAAATATTGAGAGGCGAAGTCATGCAGGTATCCGTAAACAATAGCGGCCCCTTGGAGCGGCGGGTGACCGTACAGGTCCCCGAGGAGCAGATCCACAGTCAGATGAAGGAGCGGCTGCAGGCCATCTCTCGTTCGGCGCGCATCAATGGGTTCCGCCCCGGCCGGGCGCCGTTGCAGGTGGTGGAAAAGCGATTCTCCGGTCAGGTGCGGCAGGAGGTGGTCGGCGAAATGCTGCGCAAGACCTTTGCCGATGCCGTCGAGCAGGAAAAACTGCGCCCAGCCGGCCGGCCCGTGTTCGATCCGGTGAAGAGCGATCCCGGGGAGGGGTTGTCTTATACCGCCACCTTCGAGGTTTACCCGGAGGTCACTCTCAGTCCGGTGCAGGAATTGAAAATCCGGCGCCCGGTCTGCGCCATCGGCGCCGACGACGTGGACAGGATGATCGAAATATTGCGCCGCCAGCGACGTACCTGGCGCCCGGTCACGCGTCCCGCCGCCAAGGGCGATCGGGTGACGATTGATTTCAAGGCCACGGTGGACGGACACTCCTATAGCGGCGGCGATGCGGAGGACTTCCCGGTCGAGCTGGGCGCCGGCCTTTTCATCGCCAGCCTGGAGGAAGGCCTGATCGGCAGGACGCCGGGAGACCACACCCTGGACGTGAAGTTTCCGGCTAACTATCACCGCGCCGAGCTCTCCGGCAAAGAGGCCCGTTTCGAAGTCAAGATCAAGGAAATCTCCGAGGCGGTGCTGCCGGAGCTGGATGACGCCTTTTACGCCCTGTTTGGCGTCAAGGAAGGCGGCATGGAGGCATTCCGCGCCGAGGTGCAGCGCAATATGGAACGCGAGCGCAACAACGCCAGCCGCAATCTGACCAAGCAGAATGTAATGGACGCGCTGCTGGCCGCCAATCACGTCGAGCTGCCGAAGTCGCTGGTGGACGGCGAGGCCGAGCGGCTGCTGCACGAGATGCGGCACAACCTGCAATCGCAAGGCGTGCCGCACGAACACACCCAGGCGATGAAGCCGGAGGCGTTCCGCGATCAGGCCGTGCGCCGGGTGACGCTGGGCCTGCTCATCGGCGAGATTATCCAGAAGAACAGCCTGCGTGCCGAGGAGTCCAAGGTGCGCGCGGCCGTGGAGTCCATCGCCGCGGGTTATGACGAGCCGGCGGCGGTGGTGAAATGGTATTACGAGGATCCGCAACGCCTGAGCGACATCCAGATCGCCGTGCTGGAGGATCAGGCGGTGGAATGGGTGTTGAGTCAGGCGCGGGTGGAGACCCAGCAGGTCGCGTTTGACGATCTGATGAAACCGAGGCAGACTGCAAAAGAGAAACCAGCCGCATGAGGACCGATAAACCTGTCGAAATGAGCGCCATGGACACACGCGGTTTGAACCTCGTGCCGATCGTCGTCGAGCAAACGGCGCGCGGTGAGCGGGCCTACGATATCTATTCGCGCCTGCTCAAGGAACGGGTGGTGTTCTTGGTGGGGCCGGTCGAGGACTACGTCGCGAACCTGGTGGTGGCGCAGCTGCTGTTCCTGGAATCCGAAAATCCGGACAAGGACATCCACCTCTACATCAATTCACCCGGCGGCTCGGTATCGGCCGGTCTGGCCATCTACGACACCATGCAGTTCATCAAGCCGGACGTCAGCACCATGTGCGTGGGCATGGCGGCCAGCATGGGGGCGCTGCTGCTCGCCGGCGGCGCCAAGGGCAAGCGCTTCTGCCTGCCGCATTCGCGCATCATGATCCATCAGCCGCTCGGCGGCTTCCAGGGGCAGGCCACCGACGTTGAGATCCACGCCCGCGAGATTTTGAAGGCGCGGGAACATTTGAATCTAATCCTGTCGAAACATACAGGCCAGCCCATCGAGCGGATCGCTCAGGACACCGAGCGCGACCATTTCCTGGGGGCCGAGGAGGCCCAGGCCTTCGGTCTGATCGATGCAGTGCTGGCCGAACGGGCGGCCGCGGCGGATAAATGATCGAGTCGGGCGGAAACGGATGCGCGATCACAGCGAGGTGAGACATGAGTGAGGGCAGGCCCACCAAGGGCGACGGCGATCGGCTGCTGTACTGTTCCTTTTGCGGCAAAAGCCAGCATGAGGTGCGCAAGCTCATCGCCGGGCCTTCAGTGTTCATCTGCGATGAGTGCGTCGAGCTGTGCAACGACATCATCCGCGAAGAGATCCAGGACAAGGCCGGCGGCCTGGGGCACCGCCTGCCGGTGCCGCACGAGATCCGCAAGACGCTGGACGAGTACGTCATCGGCCAGGACATGGCCAAGAAGATACTGGCCGTGGCGGTCTACAACCACTACAAACGGCTGGAGACGCGCACCAAGCAAGGCGACGTCGAGCTGGCCAAGAGCAACATTCTGCTGATCGGCCCGACCGGCAGCGGCAAGACGCTGCTGGCCGAAACCCTGGCGCGCCTGCTCAACGTCCCGTTTACCATCGCCGACGCCACCACGCTGACCGAGGCGGGCTACGTCGGTGAGGACGTCGAGAACATCATCCAGAAGCTCTTGCAGAAATGCGACTACGACGTCGAGAAGGCACAGACCGGCATCGTCTACATCGACGAGATCGACAAGATTTCGCGCAAATCGGACAATCCGTCCATCACCCGAGACGTGTCGGGCGAGGGCGTGCAACAGGCCCTGCTCAAGCTGATCGAGGGCACCATCGCCTCGGTGCCGCCGCAGGGCGGCCGCAAGCATCCGCAGCAGGAATTCCTGCAGGTCAATACCTCCAACATCCTGTTCATCTGCGGGGGGGCGTTCTCGGGTTTGGAGAAGATCATCCAGAACCGCACCGAGAAGAGCGGCATTGGCTTTTCCGCCGAAGTACGCAGTCAGACCGATCGCAAGCTGCAAAACCAGCTGTTGCATCAGGTGGAGCCGGAGGATTTGATCAAATACGGTCTGATCCCCGAGTTCGTCGGCCGGTTGCCGGTGCTGGCGGTGCTCGACGAGCTCGAAGAGGGTCAGCTGGTGCAGATCCTGACCGAGCCGCGCAATGCCATCACCAAGCAGTATTCCAAGCTGTTTGAGATGGAAGGCTGCGAATTGCTGTTCCGCGAGGCGGCGTTGCGCGCCGTGGCGCGCCGGGCGGTGGAGCGTAAGACCGGCGCCCGCGGCCTGCGCTCGATTCTGGAGCATGTGCTGCTCGACACCATGTACGAGCTGCCTTCGCTGGAGAACGTCGCCAAGGTGGTGGTCGATGACGCCGCCATCGCCGGCGAATCCAAGCCGCTGATCCTCTACGAGGGGGCGGAGCGCCCCAAAGAGGCCGCCTCTGACTAGAGGCCCTGGCGCTGTCAGCCTCATGGGAGGCTTGAATACGGGTGCGGGCGCCCCCATCTGGCCTTTAATATCTGCCGCCGCGTCGGCGGCGGTCTGATCCCCGGGATACTTGAGGAATGACGGTCATGACGGAAACCATAGCAGGCGTACCGGTGCTGCCGTTGCGGGATGTGGTGGTTTATCCGCATATGGTGATTCCGCTCTTTGTGGGGCGGGAAAAGTCCGTCAAGGCGCTCGACATGGCCATGGAGGGCAACAAGCAGATCCTGCTGGTGGCGCAAAAAACCGCCGCCGAGGACAATCCGGGCGCGCAGGACATCTATTCGGTAGGAACCCTCTCCACCATCCTGCAATTGCTGAAACTGCCGGACGGCACCATCAAGGTGCTGGTCGAGGGCACCGCCCGCGCCCGCATTACGCAGTACAACGCCACTGCGGATATCTTTACCGCCGAGGTCAGCGTGCTGCAGTCCGGTGATATCGATGAGCGCGAGGCGGAGGTGCTGACGCGATCGGCGATGTCGCAATTCGACCAGTACGTCAAGCTGAACCGCAAGATTCCCCCGGAGATCATCTCTTCGTTGTCCTCGATTGACGAGCCTTCGCGGCTGGCCGATACCATCGCCGCCCATCTGTCCGTCAAGATCCCCGAGAAGCAGAAAATCCTGGAAATCGTGGACGTCCGTGAGCGGCTGACACATCTGGTGGCGCTGCTGGAGGGAGAGATCGATCTGTTGCAGGTCGAGAAACGGCTGCGCGGGCGGGTGAAGAAGCAGATGGAAAAGAGCCAGCGCGAGTATTACCTGAACGAGCAGATGAAGGCCATTCAGAGTGAACTCGGCGAGATGGAAAACGGCGGCAATGAGTTTGACGAGTTGCAAAAGCGCATCGACAAGGCGGGGATGAGCACCGAGGCCAGGAAAAAGGCCAATGCCGAGCTCAAAAAGCTGCGCATGATGTCGCCGATGTCGGCCGAGGCCACGGTGGTGCGCAATTACCTCGACTGGATGCTGAACGTGCCGTGGAAGAAGCGCAGCCGGCTGAGCCACGACCTGACGCGCGCGCGTCAGGTGCTGGAGGAGGATCACTACGGTCTGGAGAAGGTCAAGGAGCGCATTCTGGAGTACCTGGCCGTCCAGCAACGGGTGCAGAAGATCAAGGGCCCGGTGCTGTGCCTGGTCGGGCCGCCGGGCGTGGGCAAGACCTCGCTCGGCAAATCCATCGCGCGCGCGACCGGACGCACATTCGTCCGCATGTCACTGGGCGGCGTGCGCGACGAGGCCGAGATTCGCGGCCATCGGCGCACCTATGTCGGTTCGCTGCCGGGCAAGATCCTGCAAAACATGGCCAAGACGGGCAACCGCAACCCGCTGTTCCTGCTGGATGAAGTGGACAAGATGGCCATGGATTTCCGCGGCGATCCCGCCGCCGCGCTGCTGGAGGTGCTGGATCCAGAGCAGAACCATACCTTCAACGATCACTACCTGGAGGTGGATTACGACCTCTCCGAGGTGATGTTCGTGACCACGGCCAACAGCCTGAACATCCCGCCCGCCCTGCTGGATCGCATGGAGGTCATCCGTCTGCCCGGTTACACCGAGGAGGAAAAGATCAATATCGCCCGCAAGTACCTCATCCCCAAGCAGATGAAAAACAACGGGCTGAAGGCCGGTGAACTGTCGCTGACCACACCGGCGGTGCAGGAAATCATACGTGTCTATACGCGCGAGGCCGGGGTGCGCAATCTGGAGCGCGAGATCGCCAACATCTGCCGCAAGGTGGTCAAACAGGTGCTGCTCAAACCCGCGCCCAGCAAGGATGAAGGCAAGGGGGTGACGATCACGCCCAAAAGTCTGGAGAAATATCTGGGGGTCAAGAAATTCCGCTTCGGGCTCGCTGAGGAGCAGGACCGCGTCGGCCAGGTGACCGGGCTGGCGTGGACCGAGGTCGGCGGCGATTTGCTGACCATCGAGGTGGGTGTCATTCCCGGCAAGGGCCGGGAGACTTATACCGGACGGCTGGGCGATGTGATGCAGGAATCCATCAAGGCGGCCATGACGGTGGTGCGCAGCCGCGCCGCCACCCTGGGCATCGATCCCGATTTCTATCGCAAGCGCGACGTGCATTTCCACGTGCCGGAGGGGGCCACGCCCAAGGATGGTCCCAGTGCCGGCGTCGGCATGTGCACCGCCCTGGTGTCGGCACTGACCGGCATCCCGGCGCGCGCCAATGTCGCCATGACCGGCGAGATCACGCTGCGCGGCGAGGTGCTGCCCATCGGCGGTTTGAAGGAAAAGTTGCTCGCGGCGTTGCGCGGCGGCATCAAGACCGTGTTGATACCGGTTGAAAATCAACGCGATCTCGCGGAGATTCCGAAAAACATACAACAACACCTCGATATCCGGCCGGTGCGCTGGATTGAAGAGGTTCTGCAGGTGGCCTTGCAACGACTGCCGGCGCCGGTTGCGGCGGACGCCGCGAAAGCGGCCGTACCCACGCAGGACAAGTCGCCGGAGAACGACGCCGTCCGCGCACACTAAAATTGCAGATTGGAAATAAATCACAAAATCACGCGCACGTTGCTTGACGCCTTTACAGGCGCTTGGTATAAATCTTCGCGCGAGGATCAGTGCCCCGTTCGACAAAAAATTTTTCCGCGACACAGGCCCGCGAAACAGAGCAAGACATCCGGCGTTCCAACATCTTTCTGAAGGGGAAGAAATACAATGAACAAAGCAGAACTCATCGATAAAGTTGCAGAGGCGGCAGATATTTCCAAGGCCACGGCCGCGCGCGCCGTGGATGCCGTGACGGACAGCATCGCCAAGGAATTGAAAAAAGGCCAGGTGGTGACCCTGGTCGGATTTGGCACTTTCACCGTGCGCAAACGCGCAGCCCGCATGGGCCGCAACCCCCGCACCGGTGAGGCCATCAAGATCAAGGCCTCCAAATCACCGGGCTTCAAGGCTGGCAAGGCCCTCAAGGATGCCGTAAACTAAAACGTTCTCCTTGGGGTGCTTAGCTCAGCTGGGAGAGCGTCGCCCTTACAAGGCGAAGGTCGGGGGTTCGAACCCCTCAGCACCCACCAGCGAAATCCAAGGACAAGCCGGAGCGGTAGTTCAGCTGGTTAGAATACCGGCCTGTCACGCCGGGGGTCGCGGGTTCGAGTCCCGTCCGCTCCGCCATTATTTGGAACGAAGGCGCACCCGCACACGGGTGCGCCTTTTTTGTTGCCGGCGGTGCGGTTGCGGAGGGTGACGAGCAAATGATATTAAGGGTGCGGACGCATGTTACAGAACATACGTGATCGGGCGCAGGGCTGGTTTGCGGCAGTGCTGTTCGGTTTTCTGGTGCTGACCTTCGCCGTCTGGGGCATCAACTTCTATCTGCGCGCGGAAGGCGAGGTGGTGGTCGCGAAAGTGAACGGCCAGGACATCAAGCTCAAGCAGTTCGAGCGTTATTACTACGACTACCGCCAGCACTTGCAGGCCACCCAGGGCGGCAACGCCAGGGTGAATGAGATGGATCCCGCGCAATTGCGTCCCCAAGCGCTGCAACAGATGATTGAGAGTGAATTGCTCAAGCAGGCGGCCAGCAACGCCCATCTGCACGTGGGGGACGAACAGCTGGCCCTGGCCATCAGGCAGATGGCGGTCTTCCAGCGTGACAGCCGTTTCGCCAACGATATGTATCAACAGCGTCTGCGTGATCTGGGCCTGAGCACCACCGGTTTCGAGGAGCAGATGCGCAGTGATTTGGTCATGGGGCAGTTGCAACAGGGGCTGGCGGCCACCGAGTTCGTCACCCAGAGCGAACTCAACGGCGTGATGGCCCTGAAGACCCAGAAGCGCGACCTGATCTACACGATGTTGACGACTGAAGATGTCAGGAAAGCCATCGTGCCGACGGACGCCGAACTGGAGGCTTACTACAAGGCGCATGGCGATCACTATATGAAACCGGAGACGGTCCGGATCGCCTACATCGATCTGGATGCGGAGGAACTCGCCAAGGCGGTGGCCGTGGATGAGACGCAACTCAAGGAGTATTACGAGGCTCACAAGGTCAGCTACACCACGCCGGAGCAACGCAGTGTCAGCCATTTGACGCTGCATCTCGCCAGGGATGCCAAGCCCGAAGAGATCGAGGCCGCGCGCGAAAAGGCGCAAGCCCTGCTGGCCGAGGCCAGGGCCGGGAAGTCGTTCGAGGACATCGCCGCCGCCCATGAGAAGGATCCCGGCTTCAAGGGCGAGGGTGGCAAGACCGGGTTTTTCCGCCGCGGCGTGATGGGCAAGGAATATGATGAGATCGCTTTCAAACTCAAGCCGGGTGAACTGGGTGGCCCGGTGCGCGTCGATGCGGGTTTCCAGATTTTGCGGCTCGATGAAATCAAGCCCGAGTTGGCGCGTTCTTTTGACGAGGCCCGGGCGGATGTGGAGAAGGCCTATCGCCAGGAACAGGCGGAGAAGAAGTACTATGAACTTGCGGACCAGCTCTCCACGCTGACCTATGAGAACGCCGATTCGCTGGCGCCCGCCGCCAAGGCGTTGGGTTTGACGGTGCAGGAAAGCGGCGCATTGACGCGGAATCCCCAGCCGGATCAGCGCGGCGTACTGGCCAATCCCAAGGTGCTGGAGGCCGCGTTCAGCCCGGAGGTATTGCGTGAAGGGTTGAACAGCAAGGCCATTGAAATACTAACCACCCACAGCGTGGTGCTACGTGTGGTGGAGCATCAGCCGGCGGCGCCCAGGCCGCTTTCCGAGGTGCGCCAGGAGGTGACGGAGGCGATGATCGACGACATTGCCAGGCACAAGGTGATGGAACGCGGCCAGGCGTTGCTGGGGCGGCTGAACGAGGGCGAGGATCGCAATGCCATGGCGAAGAGTGAGAACCTGAAATGGACGGAGGTCAAGGGTGCGGGCCGTGTCGATCCCGACGTCAACCGCGCCGTGGCGCGCGCCGCTTTCAAACTGGCGCCGCCCGCGGCCGGCCAGACCGCGTACACCGGCGTTGAACTGGGCACCGGCGAATATGCCGTCGTCGGGGTGAGCGGGGTTGAGGAGGGCAATGCCGACAAGGTCCCGGAGACAGATCGCAAGCAGACCCGGTTGCAATTGCTCGATGTCCTGGCCCAACAGGACTGGAAGGATTACGTCGCCGCGCTGAAGGCGCGCGCCAAGGTGCAGACTTACCCTGACAAGCTATAACTCGCCCATGCCGATGATGTTATAACCGGCGTCCACATAGGTGATCTCGCCGGTGATGCCGGAGGCGAGATCGGAACACAGGAAGGCGGCGGCATTGCCGACCTCTTCGATGGTGACGTTGCGGCGCAACGGCGCGCACTTCTCCACATGCTCGAGAAATTTGCGCATATCCTTGATGCCGGAGGCGGCCAGCGTGCGGATCGGTCCCGCGGAGACGGCATTCACGCGTATGCCCTCCGGCCCCAGCGTGTGCGCCATGTAGCGCACGCTGGCCTCAAGGCTCGCCTTGGCCAGGCCCATCACGTTGTAACTCGGCATGGCGCGCACCGCGCCGAGATAAGTCAGCGTCAGCATGGCCGCCCTGCGCCCGCGCATGAGCGGACGCAGCGCCTGGCCCAGGGCCGAGAAGCTGTAGGAACTGATCTCATGCGCGATGCGGAATCCGTCTCTGTTTACTGAATCCAGGTAATGACCCTCCAGCAATTCGCGGGGGGCATGGGCCAGCGAGTGCACCAGAATGTCGAGTTGTCCCCATTGCTGCTGCAATTGCCCGGCGACGTTCCTGATTTCCTCATCGCTGCCGACTTCGCACGGCAGGCAGATTGAAGAACCCAATTGCGCGGCGAATTCCTCCACGCGTTCCTTGAAACGGTCGTTCTGATAGGTGAAGGCGAGCAGGGCGCCTTCGCGATGCATGGCCTGGGCGATGCCCCAGGCGATGGACTTGTTGCTGGCCAGTCCGGTGATGAGCGCGCGTTTATCCTGCAGGAATCCCATGATTCATCATCCTCTTTGACGCGGGGAGGCAAGTTTACAGTGTCAGCTCGCAGTTTAGTAAGTCCTTGTCGCGGAATCTCCGACTTCGTCCGAGGTTCCTTTATAATCTCCGCGTGGGCAAGGCATTGTTTCCTGCGTTTTTGCGGTGGTCACTGGCCGGCATCTGTCTCGGGCTCACGCTGGGGATCGGCGGGTGTGGTGACGCGCCGTGGAATGATCCGTATCCCGCCGCCGACAGCCACAAGAACATCTACTACGATTCCTTCGCCGAGCGCCCCAAACATCTGGATCCGGCGTTGTCCTACGTCGAAAACGAAGCGGAGTTTCTGGCGCAAATCTACGAGCCGCCGCTGCAATATCATTTCCTGAAGCGGCCCTACCAGTTGGAGCCGTTGACGCTGACCGGGATGCCGCATCCGCAATACCGCGATGCTCATGACGCGCCGCTGCCTGATGATGCGCCGGTCGGTGCGATCGCCACCACGGTCTATCGTTTCCACCTGCGTCCCGGGATCATGTATCAGCCCCATCCCGCCTTTGCCCGCGATGCCTCGGGACATTACCGCTACCAGTCGTTGACGCCCGCGGATCTGGACGGCGTGCATACGCTGGCCGATTTTCCGGAGACCGGCACGCGCGAATTGGTGGCCGACGACTATGTCTATCAGATCAAACGGCTGGTCCATCCGGCGATGCCGTCGCCCATCGCCGCCCTGATGAGCCAGTACATCGTCGATCTCAAGACGCTGGGCGAACGCATGGCCGCCGATTACCAGGCCGCCAAGTCGGGCCGGCCGGCCGCAGCACCGTTTTTTGATTTGCGCAAATATGATTTTGCCGGTGCGCGGGCGATTGACCGCTACACCTGGGAGATCACCATCCACGGCAAGTATCCGCAGTTCCTCTTCTGGCAGGCGATGACGTTCTTCGTGCCGGTGCCGTGGGAGGCGGACAGGTTTTATTCGCAGCCGGGCATGGCCGAGCGCAATCTGACGCTGGACTGGTTCCCCGTCGGCACCGGTCCCTACATGTTGACGGAGAACAATCCCAACCGGCGCATGGTGCTGGATCACAATCCGAATTTCCGCGGCGAGGTCTATCCGTCCGAGGGCGAACCGGGCGACGCCGCCGCCGGTCTGCTCAAGGACGCCGGCAAGCGCATCCCGTTCGTGGAGCGCGCGGTGTACAGCCTGGAGCCGGAGCAGATCCCCTACTGGAGCAAGTTTCTACAGGGTTACTACGATACCTCCGGCATCGGCTCGGATAATTTCGATCAGGCGATACAGTTCACGGGGCGCGGCGACGTGGTGCTGACCGAGGAGATGCAGGCGCGCGGTCTGGAATTGCTGACCGCGGTCAGCGCTTCCATCTCCTACATCGGCTTCAACATGAAGGATCCGGTGGTCGGTGGTGATGGCGAACGCGCGCGCCGGTTGCGGCGGGCCATCGCCATCGCGGTCGATTTCGAGGAGTACATCAACATCTTCGCCAACGGGCGCGGCGTGCCCGCCCAGGGACCGTTGCCGCCGGGCCTGTTCGGCTACCGCGACGGCGAGGCCGGGATCAATCATTATGTTTACGATTGGGTGGACGGCCGGCCACGCCGCAAACCGCTGGCTGAGGCGAAACGGCTTCTTGCGGAGGCCGGCTACGCCAACGGCATCGATGTAGAGACCGGCCAGCCGCTGGTGCTTTACTTTGATACGACCGCCATCGGTCCCGGCGCCAAGGCCGTGGTCGACTGGTGGCGCAAGCAGTTCGCCAAGCTCAACATCCAGCTCGTGATCCGCGATTCGGATTTCAACCGCTTTCAGGAAAAGGTGCGCAAGGGCACGGCGCAGATTTTTCAATGGGGCTGGAACGCGGACTATCCTGATCCGGAGAATTTTTTCTTTTTGCTGGACGGCCCCAACGGCAAGGTGGATCACGAGGGGGAAAACACCGCCAACTATGTCAACCCGGAATTCGATCGCCTGTTTGACCGCATGAAAAACATGGACAACGGTGCGGAACGCCAGGCCCTGATCGATCAAATGACCGAAATCGTGCGCCGCGACGAGCCCTGGCTGTGGGGCATGCACCCCGTCGGCTTCAGCCTGCATCATGCCTGGTATTACAACGCCAAGCCGAACCTGATGGCGCGCAACACGCTCAAGTACAAGCGCATCGACCCCGAATTGCGCGCGCGACGCCGGGCGGAGTGGAACCGGCCTGTGTTATGGCCCGTGTTCGCGTTGGCGCTGATTTTTGTCATCAGCATCCTGCCCGCGGCGCGGGCCTACCGCCGCAAACAGCGGGCCACGGCCCTGGAGCAGACTGCCGCATGATCGCCTACATCCTGCGCCGATGCGGCTATGCCGTGCCCATCCTGATCGGCATCAATCTGCTGACCTTCTGGCTGTTTTTTTTCGTCAACAGTCCGGACGACATGGCGCGCATGCAGCTCGGCACCAAACACGTGACGCAGGAGGCGGTCGATCAATGGAAACGGGAGCGCGGTTACGATCGCCCGTTGCTGTGGAACCAGGAACAGACGGGGATGCGCCGGTTCACCGACACCATTTTCTACGAAAAATCGCTGCGCCTGTTCGTATTCGATTTCGGAATTTCGGACAGCGACAACCGCGACATCGGCTACGACATCCGCCAGCGCATGGGGCCGAGCCTCGCCATCCAGGTGCCCGGGCTGCTGGCGGGGCTGGCGGTGGATCTTTCGCTGGCGCTGCTGGTGGTGTTTTTCCGCGGCACCTACATCGATTTCTGGGCGGTGGTTTTATGCGTGGTGCTGATCTCCATCTCCGGCCTGTTTTACATCATCACCGGCCAGTTCCTGGCCGGCAAGCTGCTGCGCTGGGTGCCCATTTCCGGCTTCGGCACCGGCTGGGTGAATATCAAATTCATCATTCTGCCGGTGCTGATCGGCGTGATCGCGGGGATCGGCTCCGGGGTGCGCATCAACCGCACCTTTTTCCTCGAGGAGATGGGGCGGGATTTCGTCCGCACCGCCCGCGCCAAGGGTTTGCGCGAGCAGCAGGTCATGATCAAGCACGTGCTGCGCAACGCATTGATCCCGATCCTGACCGGCGTGGTGGTGGTGCTGCCCTCGCTGTTTCTCGGCAGCCTCATCACCGAATCCTTCTTCGGCATTCCGGGGCTCGGCAGCTACACCATCAATGCCATCGGCTCGCAGGATTTCGCCATCGTCCGCGCGATGGTGTTTCTGGGCTCGGTGCTCTACATCCTGGGCCTGCTGCTGACCGACATCTCCTACACTCTGGTCGATCCGCGCATCCGGTTGAATTAGCGCATGAGCGCCTGGCCCGCCGGAATGGGAAAGCCCGTCGTGTTGTGGACGGACGGATTGCTGTTCCTGCTGATGGGCATCGTGCTGTTGTTCGTCCTGTATGCGCGCCGCCAGGAGCATCTGCGCGAGCCCTGGCGGCAGGTGGCGCACAGCCGCGTGGCGATGGCCGCCGCGGTCGTGCTGGCAGTATACGCCATTGTCGCGGTGCTGGACTCGCTGCATTTCCATCCGGCGATCAAGACCGCCAATGGAGCCGCCACTTCACCGGCCATCGTCAGCGTGCTCGACGTGCTGCTGTGGCCGCTGCGCGAACGGACCGAGACCACTTATTCGGCGCCCTTTGCCACGCATGCCTATACCAAGGAGATGGTGCAGCAGGCCGATGGCTCGCGCACACGCGCCTACCCGCGACTGCGGTACGGGGGTGCGCATCTGGCCGATCCCGATCGTGACGAGACGGCGGATATTCTCCGGACCACCGTCATCGCCGTGATCGAGGCGGGTGCCGCGTGTACCCTGGTGATCGGCGGCGCGCTGATTTTCGTTGCCCGCCGCCGCCGGCTGTCCGCCGGTGTGCTGCTGCGGAGGATGCTCGCCGGGCGAAACGGCGTGCCATGGAACGTGGTGCTGGGGACGGCCTGTCTCATCGTCACGATTGTTTTCGTGGCAGCGCATCTGGGCGGACGGTATCATGTCTTCGGCACCGACAAGGTGGGACAGGACGTGTTTTATCAGGCCTTGAAGAGCATACGCACGGGACTGCTGATCGGCACCTTGACGACGCTGGTAATGCTGCCGTTCGCCATCCTGCTTGGCGTGATGGCGGGCTATTTCCGCGGCTGGGTGGATGACGTCATCCAGTATCTCTATACCACGTTGAACTCCGTGCCCGGCGTGCTGCTGATCGCCGCCGCCGTACTGATGTTGCAGGTCTACATGGCCAATCATGCCGATAGCTTCACCAGCATCGAGCAGCGCTCCGACCTGCGCCTGCTGTTCCTCTGCATCATCCTCGGCATCACCAGCTGGACCGGACTCTGCCGGTTGCTGCGCGGCGAGGCCTTGAAGCTGCGGGAGGCGGACTTCGTGCAGGCGGCGCGGTCCCTGGGCGTGGGACATTTTGTCCTGCTGGCCCGGCACATCGTTCCCAACGTGATGCACATCGTCATGATTACCGTGGTGCTGGACTTCAGCGGCCTGGTGCTGGCCGAGGCGGTGCTGTCCTACATCAACATCGGCGTGGACCCGGCCATGCACAGCTGGGGCAACATGATCAACGGCGCGCGCCTGGAGATGGCGCGGGATCCGGTGGTGTGGTGGTCACTCGCCGCCGCTTTCTGTTTCATGTTCGTGCTGGTGCTGGCGGCGAACCTTTTTGCCGACGTGGTGCGCGACGCCTTCGATCCGCGCCTGCGCGTGGGGGGGCGGGGGACATGACGGCGCCGCTGCTCGAAGTCGAGGGACTACGGGTGCATCTGGGCGATCCTGCGCAGCCGGTGCGCGCGGTCGAGGGGGTCGATTTCACGCTGCAACGGGGCGAGATCTTCGTCCTGCTCGGCGAATCCGGCTGCGGCAAGTCCATGACGGCGTTCTCGCTCCTTCGCCTGCTGCCGCCCTCCGGGCGCTTCGTCGCCGGCAGCGTTCGTCTGGGCGGGCGGGACCTGCTGCAGTTGCCGGAGCGCGCCATGCGCGCGGTGCGAGGTCGGCGCATTGCCATGATATTCCAGGAGCCGCAGACGGCGCTCAATCCGGTGATGACCGTCGGTGCGCAGATCGACGAGGTGCTGCATTGCCACCGGCAGTTGCGCGGTGCCTTGGCGCGGCGGCGGGCGGTGGAATTGCTGGCCGAGGTCGGCATCCCCGATCCGGAGCGGCGCTACGGTGAGTATCCGCATCAACTTTCCGGCGGCATGAAGCAGCGGGTGCTGATCGCCATGGCCCTGGCCGGTGAACCGGATCTGCTGATTGCTGACGAGCCGACCACCGCGCTGGACGTCACCATCCAGGCGCAGGTGCTGGAAGTATTGCGGCGTCTGAAACAGAAAACCGGCATGACCATCCTGCTCATCACGCATGACCTGGGCGTGGTCGCGGAGATGGCGGATCGCGTGGCGGTCATGTACGCCGGCCATATCGTCGAGCAGGCGGAACGCGCCACCTTTTTCCGCAGCCCGGCGCATCCCTACACCCGCCGGTTGTTCGATTCGGTGCCCACCATCGACAAGCGCGCCGGACGTCTGGCGGTCATTGCCGGCACCGTGCCGCCGCTGACGCAGGTGTTCACCGGCTGCCGCTTTGAGTCGCGTTGTGAACTGCGCCTTGATGTTTGCGCGCGGGTGCAGCCGCAATGGTGGGCGGGGCAGGGTACGCAACGGGTGCGTTGCCACCTGTTCGATCCGGAAACCGCCGTGGGCAAGCCCGGCATTCAGGCGGCCCCGCCGCCGCCTGCCGCTGCGCCAGCGATCCCGCCGTCCTCCGCTCAGACGCCGCTGCTGTCGGTGCATGATCTGAAAATTCATTTCCCCATACACAGCGGCTTGTTCCGCCGCACGGTGGGCCATGTGTATGCCGTCGACGGCGTATCGCTCGACATCGCAAAGGGCAGTACGCTGGCACTGGTGGGGGAATCCGGCTGCGGCAAGACCACGGCGGGCAAGGCCATCGTCCAGTTGCTGCCGTTGACGGCGGGCCGGGTACGTTTTCAGGGACAGGAGCTGACGCAAATCGATGCCCGCCGATTGCGGCGCCTGCGCGCCGACATCCAGTTCATCTTCCAGGATCCCTATGCCGCCATGAACCCGCGCATGATGGTCGGCGACATCGTGGCCGAGGGCATGGTGGCGCAGGGCATCGGCGCGAACCGGCGGGAGCGCATGCAGCGGGTGGATGAATTGCTGCAACAGGTGGGATTGCCGCCCGAGATCAAGTCCCGGTATCCGCACGAGTTCTCCGGCGGCCAGCGCCAGCGCATCTGCATCGCCCGCGCGCTGGCGGTGAATCCCAAGCTCATCATCTGCGATGAGCCCACCAGCGCGCTGGACGTCTCCGTGCAGGCGCAGATCCTGAATCTCTTGAAGGACCTCCAGGACCGCCACGGCCTGAGCTATCTCTTCATCACCCACAATCTGGCGGTGGTGGAGTATCTGGCCCATCACGTGGCGGTGATGTATCTGGGGCGCATCGTCGAGCACGGCACGGTGGAGGACGTGCTCAAACGCCCGCAGCATCCTTACACCCGCGCGCTGCTTTCTGCTGTGCCGCAGATCGACGCGCGCACGAAACGTGAGGTCATCCGTCTGGCCGGTGAGTTGCCCTCGCCATCCTCGCCGCCGCGCGGCTGTCACTTCCATCCGCGTTGTCCGCAGGTGATGCCGCAATGCCGCGCGGCCTATCCGGCGAAGGTCGCCGTCAGCGACACGCATTCAGTGCGTTGCCTGCTGTACGGGCCTGGGCAACCCCAGGTGGAGCATCATGACGCGCCGCCGCCGAAGTAAGGCCGCGTCGCGGCGGGCCCGGCCCACCCTGCGGGTGCTGCTTGGCGCGGTCATTGCCATCGGCCCAGGCAAGGCCGATCTGCTGGAGGCCATCGCCGCGACCGGCTCCATCTCCGCGGCCGCCAAGCGCATGGGCATGAGCTATCGCCGCGCCTGGATGCTGGTGGACACCATGAACCGCTGTTTCAGCGCACCGTTGGTGGCGGCGGCCACCGGCGGGCGGCGCGGCGGCGGTGCGCAGGTCACGCCAGAAGGATTGGACGTCCTGCGTCGCTACCGGGCCATGGAAACGCGGGCGATGGTGGCCATCCGACCGGATTTGTCGCGATTCATCGGACTGCTGCGGCCCCGTCCCGGACGTTGACATCACAGGCCCGCATCATACGGGTTGCCGCGGCGGCTTACGTTATATACCATTATATATAACGATACGCCTCAAGGAGCAGATGAAATGAAATGGATGAAAGTGGCAATACTGGGTCTGTTGTTCACGCTGGGGCAGGCAGTCCACGCGGATACGCTGGTGTTCGCGGCCGCGAGCCTGACCAACGTGCTGGACGACATCATGAAGGCCTTCCGGGCGGAAACCGGGAAGAGGGTGGCGGCGTCCTATGCCGCCAGTTCGGTGCTGGCGAAACAGATCGAGGCCGGCTCGCCTGCGCAAATCTTCATCTCCGCGGATCAGGACTGGATGGACTATCTCAAGAAACGGGACCTCATCAGCGGCGAACCCCAGCTTCTGGCCCGCAATCAACTGGTGATGATCGCGCCGGCGGACAGCACTCTTCAGGTCAATGTCGGCAAGGGAATGCAGCTTGAAGCACTGCTGGGAAAGGAGCGGCTGGCGCTCGCCGACCCGACCGGCGTTCCCGCCGGAAAATATGCCCGCGCCGCGCTGGAGTACTACGGCGAATGGTCCTCGCTGGCGGACAAAATCATACCGCTCGATAATGTCCGTACCGCATTGATAGTGGTTGAGACGAAGGAGGCGCCGCTGGGCATTGTATACGCCACGGATGCGAAGGTGAGCACGCGAGTCAAGGTCATCGGTGTATTCCCCGGGGAAAGCCATCCGCCCATTGTCTACCCGGCGGCACTGGTGGGAAGACAAAATGCCGGTGCGGAGGCCGCTGCGTTTTTTGCCTATCTGCGATCGACAAAGGCGCGGGACCTGCTTGAGAAATATGGCTTTGACGTTGCGCAATGAGCGGGGATGAACTCCAGGCGCTGAAACTCAGCCTGCAAGTCGCCGCCTGCAGCGTATTGTTCGGCCTGCCGCTCGCGCTGGCGATCGCCACGTTGCTGGCGCGCGGCCGCTTCCCCGGCAAGGCGCTGATCGATGCACTGGTGCATCTGCCATTGGTCGTGCCGCCGGTGGTGAGCGGTTATGTGCTGCTTTTATTGCTCGGCAGGCACGGGATGATGGGCGGCTGGCTCTATGACCATTTCGGCATCGCGCTGGCCTTCCGCTGGACCGGCGCGGTGATCGCGGCGCTGGTCATGAGTTTCCCCCTGATGGTGCGGCCGCTGCGGCTGTCGATCGAGACCATCGATCACCGCCTGGAAGAGGCGGCGCGAACACTGGGCGCTACTCGTGCATGGGTCTTCCTGTCCGTGACCCTGCCGCTTGCGCTGCCGGGGATGGTGGTGGGCGCGGTTCTCGGTTTCGCGCGCAGCCTGGGCGAATTCGGCGCCACCATCACCTTCGCCGGCAACATTCCCGGGGAAACGCGCACGCTGTCGAATGCCATCTACACCCTGATGCAGATGCCGGGCGGCGACGCCGCGGCGCTGCATCTGGTCGTTTTTTCCATCGCGTTGTCGATGCTGGCGCTATTACTCTCGGAATATTGTTCGCGGCGCGTGCAGGCGCGGGCGCGGGGACTATGACACTGCGCATCGACGTCGAGCGGCGGCTGGGCGCCTTCCAACTGCGGGTGGCGTTTGCGGCGGACGCGGGCATCACCGCGTTGTTTGGCCGCTCCGGCGCGGGCAAGACCTCCGTGGTCAACATGATTGCCGGCCTGCTCAAGCCCGATCACGGCCGCATCGAGAGCAACGGGCGCGTGCTTTACGACAGCGCGGCCGGCGTCAATGTGCCGGTACACGAACGGCGGGTGGCCTGTGTGTTCCAGGACGCGCGCCTGTTCCCGCATCTGTCGGTGCGTAATAACCTCCTCTACGGCTTTCGCCTGTGCCCGGCGCGCGGACGGTACATCGAATTTAATCACGTGGTGGAACTGCTGGGCATTGCGCCATTGCTGTCGAGGCGGACGGGCACGCTGTCCGGCGGCGAACGGCAGCGGGTCGCCATCGGCCGCGCCCTCCTGGCGCAGCCGCGGCTGCTGCTGATGGACGAACCGCTGGCCTCGCTGGATACCGAGCGCAAGGTGGAAATACTGCCCTATATCGAACGGCTGCGCGATGAATTCAAACTGTCCATCGTGTACGTGAGCCACGCCCTGGAGGAGGTGGTGCGGCTGGCGGGCAATGTCGTGGTCATGCGCGACGGCGCAGTCACGGCGGTCGGACCGGTGGCGGAAACGCTGGAACGCGTCGATCTTTATCCAATCACCGGACGGCAGGAGGCCGGCGCGATACTGTCCGCCACCGTGGCGTCACATGACGATGCCGACGCGTTGACCATGCTGCGCTTCAACGGTGGCGTGATCTTCGTGCCCCGCGTCGACCTGCCGGTCGGCGCTGCGCTGCGCGTGCGCATCCGCGCCCGCGATGTCGCCCTGGCGGTGCAGCAACCCGCCGGCATCAGCATCCGCAACATCCTTCGCGGGCGGGTGGCGGAAATCACCGAAAAAACGGGGGCCGATGTCGAGATCAAGCTGATGGTCGGCGCCACGGCGCTGGCGGCCCTCGTCACCCGTCCCGCCGTGCGCGATCTGGCGCTGGCGCCGGGCCGGGAAGTCTACGCCCTGGTGAAGAGCATCGCCATCGACGATGCCGGCATGGGAATGCTGGCGTTGGCCCGGCACGCGCCAAAATCGGCCCGTTAATTCGCTTCGCGCAAGGTGAAGAATTCCTCGGCGACGGTGGGATGAACGCCGATGGTCGCGTCGATTTGCGCCTTGGTGGCGCCAGACTTGATGGCGATGGCCAGCCCCTGGATCACTTCCGCGGCGCCGTCACCCACCATGTGCGCGCCGACCACGCGATCGCCCGTCGCCTCGACGATCAGTTTCACCAGCGTGCGTTGCTCGCTGCCGGTCAGGAGTTCGCGCGTGGGTTTGAATCGCGAACGGAACACCTTGATGTGTTTGTGGCGTTCGCGCGCGCGTTCCTCGTTCAGGCCCACGGCCGCGAGTTCCGGCGTGCTGAATACGGCCGTGGGAATGGCGTGATAGTCCATGCGCCCGTTGCCGGCGCCGAACAGATTACGGGCAAAAACCGCAGCCTCGGCGATCGCCACCGGCGTTAGCCGCACGCGATCGATCACGTCTCCCAGCGCGTGAATGGACGGCACGGAGGATCGAAAACCGTCGTCGACCTGCACGGCGCCGCTCGCAGTCAGTTCCACCCCGGCCCGGTCCAGTCCCAGGCCCGCGGTGTTGGGCAGGCGGCCGGTCGCATAGAGGATGAGATCCGCGGGCAGCTGCCTGCCGCCGGCGAGGAGGGCTGTTAATCCATGCGCATCGCGCTTGACGGCGGAGATGCGGGTGTTGAGTTGCAGTGTCAGTCCGCGCGCGCGCAGGGCCTCGGTTAAATGGCCGCGCGCCTCGACATCAAAGCCGCGCAGTATCGAGTCGCCGCGATGGACCAGCGTGGTCTCCGCGCCCAGCCCGTGGAAGATGCAGGCGAATTCCACGGCGATGTAGCCGCCGCCCACCACCAGTACGCGCCGCGGCAGGGTGGGGAGATGAAAGGCGTCATCGGAAGTGACGACGGATTCACGGCCGGGGAAATCCGGCACCGACGGCCGGCCACCGGTGGCGATCAGGATGTGCCGCGCCTGGAACGATTGCCCGTCCACCGCGACGGTATGCGCGTCGGCCAATCGCGCCCATCCGCGGATGATGTGCACGCCGGCCTCCGTCAACAGGCGATCGTACAGGCCGTTCAATCGATGGATGGCGGTGTCCTTGTTGTGGATCAACGTGGGCCAGCCGAAGGGAGGTGAAACATCACCCCACCCGTACGCAACGGCATCATGAAATTCCTGCCGGAAGCGCGAGGCGTAGACCAGCATCTTTTTGGGTATGCAACCCGCGTTGACGCAGGTGCCACCGAGCGCACCTCCCTCCACCAGCGCGACGCGGGCGCCGAGAGCGGCGGCCACGCGCGCGGCGCGGACACCGCCGGAACCACCGCCGATGACGATTAAATCGAATTTACTCATAACGGCGGGACGGGGATCACGGAGAATGGGTTTCCTCACCCCGCCGTGCGGGCGGGGTGCGCGCGGGCGGATTACCCGGCGCGCAGCCGTTGCACGACGGCGCGGGTGAATTCGCGGGTGGAGGCCTGACCGCCGAGATCGCGGGTGCGCACGCCGTCCTTGCGCAGGACGCCATCGATGGCGGCGCGTAATTGTCGCGCGCGTTCGTGCTCATCGATGTGATCCAGCATCATGGCCGCCGCCAGCATGAGCGCGACGGGATTGGCCACGCCCTTGCCGGCGATGTCGGGCGCCGAGCCGTGCACCGCCTCGAAGATGGCGGCGTCTCTGCCGATGTTGGCGCCCGGCGTCATTCCCAGGCCGCCGACCAGGCCGGCCATGAGATCGGAAAGGATGTCACCGAACATGTTGGTGGTGAGCAGTACGTCGAATTGTCCCGGATTCAGCACCAGTTGCATGGCGCAGGCGTCGACGATGCGGTCCTCGATCTCGATTTTGCCCTCGTACCGTTTGCCGACCTCGCGCACGGTTTCCAGGAACACGCCGGTCAACGCCTTCAGGATGTTGGCCTTGTGGACGATGGTGAGTTTGCGGCGCCTGTTCCTGACGGCGTAGTCAAAGGCAAATTCGGCGATGCGGCGGCAGCCGGCGCGCGTGTTGACGCCGGCGCCGATGGCCACTGCGTGCGGGTCCCCGGCGATGGGGACATAGTGTTCGAAGCCGACATAGAATCCCTCGGTATTCTCGCGCACCAGCACCAGATCGATGCCCTCGTAGCGACCGCCGGGGAGCAAGGTGCGGGCCGGCCGGACGTTGGCATATAGATCGAAGGTCTGGCGCAGGGCGACGTTGGAGGATCGGTAGCCGCCGCCGACCGGCGTGGTCAGCGGCCCCTTGAGCGCCAGTTTGGTCCGCCGGATGCTGTCGAGGGCCGCTGCCGGCAGCGGATCGCCGTGCTGCTCCACGCCGGCCATGCCCGCCACCTGTGTTTCCCATTCGAAGGGCGCCTCAATGGCGTCCAGGATCTCCACCGTGGCCTCGACGATTTCGGGGCCGATGCCGTCGCCGGGAATGAGCGTAGCCGGATATTTGGAGGACTGTGCCATGAATGCAAAAGAATTTTTATTATCGGTGCATTATACGTTAGTTTTACCGGCCCATGATCGCGACAAACCGGCACGGGGACGCGGAATTCTGATAAGTTACGCCATCATTTGAATATCACGGGGGATCGCATGACCCAAAAGACCAAAACCACCCGCCAATTGCGGGAGTTGATGCACAAGCCCGGCATCATCCGCTCGCTGGGCGCCCATGACGTGCTGACGGCGGTGCTGATCGAGCAGGCCGGATTCGAGACTGTGTTCATCGGCGGTTTCGGCACCAGCGCCAGTCTGTTTGGCCTGCCGGACCTGAATTTTCTCGGCATGCAGGAGATGGCCGATGCCGTGCGGCGCATGGCGCATCGCGTGTCGATCCCGGTGATCGCCGACGGCGACACCGGCCACGGCGATCTGCACAACGTTATGCGCTGCGTCGAGGAGTTCGAGGGCGCGGGCGCCGCCGGCATCATCCTCGAGGATCAAATCTTCCCCAAGCGTTGCGGCCATTTCGAGGGCAAGCAGGTCATCCCCGCGGAGGAGATGGTACGCAAGTTCAAGGCCGCCGTGCGCGCCCGCAACGACAAGGATTTCGTCTTCATCGCCCGCACCGACGCCCGCGAGCCGAACGGCCTTGAGGACGCCATCAACCGCATCAATAGTTACTGCGACGCCGGCGCCGATGTCGCCTTCATTGAGGCGCCGCTGGCGATGGCCGAGCTGGAACTGATTTGCCGCAAGGTGTCGTATCCCAAGTTCGTCAACATGCTGGTGTTCGGCAAGACGCCGATTTTGAGCGTGAAGGAACTGGAGGAGATGGGTTTCAAGATGATGGTGGCGCCCATTGATTCCGTGTTGCTGACTGCCAAGGTCATGCGCGACATGGCGGAGGTCTTCGCGCGTGATGGCCACACTTTGGCGCTCACAAATCAGATGCTGCGTTTCGACGAGATCAAAAAGATCCTTGGGGTCCAGCAATTCCTGTCGTTGCGCGATTCGCTCGGCTGATTCGCGATGCGTGTTGGCGCTTAGTTACCAGTGATGGCTAGGCGCTTATATAAAACCTCTGTAGAGTACATCGGCAGCGAGCAGTTGTTGTTGGTGCAGACGAAGACCGCGGTCTTGGGCAGTTTGGGATATTGCACATCCGGGTTGGGTAAAGGTCCCTCGTCGCGATCCCACCATTCCAGCTGCTTGTAAACCACAGGCCAGCGTCGCGCTGCTTCGTAAAGACTTTGTGCCACGGCGTCGGATTTGCCGCCGACGATGGTGATGTGCAGTGGCGCTTCCGAAAGTTCGTGATCAGCGAGCAGCAGGCCGGGCAGTAATCGTCGCTTTGCAATAACGCCGGGTGCAGTTAAATAACGCATCGCATGCCGGGCCATGTTCTGGTAACGCTGCTCGCCGGTGTAGTGGAAAAGCAGATTAGTGGTACGGGCAACGGCTACATTCTCGTCGATCTGCCGCACGCCGTTACGGAACACGCCCACCGCATCGGTGGTCACCGGCGCCGTCAGAAAACCGCCATCCTCGGCACGAAAAGCGCGTTCGATAAAATCCATGGCTTTGCGGGACTGCATCAGCCAGTCGCGTTCGCCAGTGGCGGCGTAGAGATCGAGGAATGCGCGCGCCATATACAGCGTGTCACCCAGCTGCGGCGGCGTCGCAGCCGTCAATTCACCGTGACTGAATCCGCCATCCGGCAGTTGCCGGTGCGCCAACACCCAGCGGGCCGCATTCTCAGCAAGTGACAGGGCCTCGCTGTCACCTGTAGCGGCGGCGTACGTGACCAGCGCATGGCTGGCCCAGCCGTTTTCGCGCGCGTAGATGTGGCGGTCGATGGGCGGCTGCGGGTGCGCGCGGCGCTCGGCGTCGTTCAAGGCGTAGAAGGTTTTGCCGGTGAGTTCCATGGAGACGTCGGCGTCCTGGCTCACGTAAAAGGCCCCCTCCGGCGCGCGGAGAAAATCGCGGAGATAGTGATAGATTAGTTGTGCGGCTTTCAGATCGCGCGGTTCATGCCAAAGCGCGTGGGCCAGCGAGTAGTGCTGCAAGTACTGCGACTGGAACGACATGATCTTTTCAAAGTGCGGATCATTCCAGGTGGGGCCGATGGAATATTGATACACCCCGCCCCATACTGGGTCGATGAGGGCTTGGGCGGCGTCCAACGTTTGCCGCGCTATTTGCCGGTATTGTTTATCGCCGGTTCCGGCCTTGAGCAGCGCAAACTCCATGCTGTCGCCATCGATGTATTTCTGTTCCGTGCCCCAGCCGCCGTATTGCCGGTCGTACAACGCCAGATAATCGTCGAGTATTTCCTTGCGAGCCTCCGCAGTGAGCGCATGGCTCTGCGCGGCCTCCACCGGCTGCTCTTCACTCACGGAAGGACCGGGCGTGGGATCGTCGATGATGGCCTTGAGCAGGGCGGCGAAACGCTCCGGCGGGATGTAGCCGCGGCGCTTGACGATCTCGGTGCCGTCGGGCGCGAATACCACCGTGGCCGGCCAGCCGTAGTCCTCGTAGCGGTTGGAAAGTTCCGGATTGGCGTCCTGATCGACGCGCACCGGCAGGTAGCGCGATTGGATGAGCGCCATCACCGCCGGATCGCGGTAGGTGGTCTCTTCCATGACATGGCACCAGTGACACCACACCGCGCCCAGATCGAGCAACACGAAGCGGTGCTCCTGCTTGGCGCGATCGAACAGGTCCTTGTCCCAGTCGCGCCATTCGATCCCGGCGCCATGAACGCAATTAATGCCCGCCAGCAGCAGCGTGCACATCATTAACGCCTTGCCCCATCGACGGCCCATGTGGTGCTCCATTTTCAAAACCACAGCATCACTACGAGACGCATGCCTCCATGGATTCAACTCCCATCCAATCGTCGGTGCTTTGCGTATCTTCAGGATGGGGGAGATCATATGCCGGCCGACGGCATATTGACCTGTTAGATCCAGGCAGTAGCCCAGAAGTTACGCCCGACATGCACCGCGCTTCCCATCGTGGAGGGGGGCGTCTGTTACAATTTGTGCATGAGCGAGATGCCAAAGCCGGCCGACCAGCCCGCGCCGGAGGCGGAGTTTGACGCCCAGGACGCCGCGCTGCGCGCGCTGCTGTCGGGCATCCGTGGCCATGACGATGCGGATTTGGCCGCGCTTTATGACGCAACCGCCAGGCGGTTGTATGCGCTGGCAATGCGCATCACCCATGAGGCGGCGGGCGCGGAGGAGGTGCTGGGGGATGTCTACCTTCAAGTCTGGCAGCAGGCCGGACGCTATGATCCTGCGCGGGGCAAGGTCATGCCCTGGCTGTGCACGATCTGCCGCAGCCGCGCGCTCGATTATCTGCGCCGCCGGGAACAACACGCCGGCAGCGACGAATTGGCGGGTCATCTCGAAGCAGCGGAGAGCAACGAGGGTGATCCGCTGGATGCCCTGGCGGGGCTGGAACGCGGCAGCCTGTTGCGTGCCGAGTTGCAAAAACTGGATGCCACGCAACGGCAATTGCTGGCGCTGGCGTTTTTCCGCGACATGAGCCACCAGGAGATCGCGAAGCACACCGGCATGCCATTGGGCACCGTCAAGACCGTGCTGCGGCGGTCGATCCAACAATTGCGGCGGCGGTTCGGGGATATTTGATTTTGGCAGGTAATCATGGCTGAGCAGGACGACAACGTGATGGACGCTACACTGCTGGCCCGCTGGGTGGAGGCGCTGACGCCCGTGCCGCCGCCGGCGGCGCTGCGCGAGCGGGTATTGGCGCGCGCGCGTGGCGGACAGCCGGATCCCTATCGCACGGTGCGCGCGGAAGAGGGCTGGGTGCCTTATGTCCCCGGCATCGACATGAAGATGCTGTACCGTGACGTGGGCAGCGGCGCGCGCACCCTGCTCGCCCGCCTGCGCCCCGGTGTCGTCATGCCCGAGCATGAACACATCGGCGCCGAGGAGTGCTACGTCATCGAAGGCGAGATCACCTACGGCGACCTCACCATCCGCGCCGGCGATTTCCATCTGGCGCCCGCAGGCAGCGCGCATTGCCCCATGACCACCCGCACCGGCGCGCTCGTCCTCCTGCGCGTCAAATTGGGCCAGCACGTGCCCGAGGCGGGGCTCCCGTAGTCGGCCTGCTTCGGCGGCGGGCTGCGGGGAATCGCCGCGGCCTGTTAAGATAGCGCCCCCTGAACTTTAAATCCGGACTCTCAGCATGCCTGCAACCCGAATCGCCGTCTGCGGCGCCGCCGGCCGCATGGGCCGCGCCATCATCGAGCTTGCCCGGCAAGCCGACGGCATGGTTTTGAGCGGCGCGCTGGAACGGCCCGGTTTGCCTGCCATCGGCAGCGATGCCGGCGAGCTTGCGGGCGTGGGCCGCCTCAACGTGCCAGTCCGCGACGACGTCGCCGCAGTGCTCTCCGGCTGCGACGTGCTCATCGATTTCACGACCACGGCCGCGACGCTGACGCACGTCGATGCCTGCCGCAAGGCCGGCCGGCGTATGGTGATCGGCACCACCGGACTGGATGCCGGTGCCCGCAAGCACATCGAAACGGCGGCCCGCGAGATCGCCATCGTGTTTGCACCCAATATGAGCGTGGGTGTGAATCTGTGTTTCAAGCTGCTGGATCTGGCCGCGCGCGCGCTGGGCGACAGTGTCGATGTCGAGATCATCGAGGCCCACCATCGCCACAAGCTTGACGCGCCCTCCGGCACGGCGCTGCGCATGGGCGAGGTGGTGGCCTCCGCGCTCGGCCGCGATCTCAAGGACTGCGCCGTGTACGGGCGCCAGGGACAGACCGGCGAGCGCGCCCGCAAGACCATCGGCTTCGAGACCATCCGCGCCGGCGACATCGTCGGCGATCACACCGTGATGTTCGCCGGCGAGGGCGAGCGCGTGGAGATCAGCCACAAGGCCACCAGCCGCCTCACCTTTGCCGCCGGCGCGCTGCGCGCCGCGCAATGGCTGATGCAAAAGCCCGCCGGTCTGTACGACATGCAGGATGTCCTCGGCCTGCGCTGATGCAAAACTACTGCGAGGGTCATCTGCGTTGTTACTCCTCGCTCGAAAGCTCGCCGTACTGCTTTGTACTGTCTCGCTTTCTCGCATCGTCGCGCCTAGCAGCTGAACCCTCTCATGACGTTTTGCATCGGCCTTAAAGAATTTCTCCCCGTGACAGGCGGATCATGTAACTTTTCTGGACTCGTTCTCATCTTTATATGGTGAGTTGGCGGCAACATTCCATTACGATATATGTCCAATCCTTCCATGACGAAACCACGTCCATCCGCAGAACGGCCTTATCTCGGTTTCGGGCTGGGATTGCGTCCCGATCACTACGAAACCATTCTCAACGAGCACCCTGCCGTGGACTGGTTCGAGATTATCTCCGAGAACTATATGGTGGCTGGTGGCAAGCCACTGCACATGCTCGATCGCATCCGTGCCGATTATCCCGTGGTCATGCACGGCGTGTCATTGTCCATCGGTGGTAGTGATCCGCTCGACCGCGAATACCTGAAGCAACTCAAGGCGCTGGCATTGCGCGTCGAACCCCGCTGGATTTCCGATCATCTGTGCTGGACCGGTCTCAATGGCAAGAACATGCATGACCTCCTGCCGCTGCCATACACCGAGGAAGCCGTGGCGCACGTTGCCGGCCGTGTGCGCGAGGTGCAGGAATATCTCGGCAGGAGAATCCTGCTGGAGAACGTGTCCAGCTACGTCACTTATACACACTCGGCAATGAGCGAATGGGAGTTTCTGACGGCAATCGCCGGGCGCGCCGACTGCCTGATTCTGCTCGACGTCAACAATATTCATGTCAGCGCGCACAATCACGGCTTCGATCCGCACGATTTTCTGCGCGGCGTCCCGGTGGATCGGGTCTGGCAGTTTCATCTCGCCGGCCATACTCACGACGGCCCCATCATCGTGGACACGCACGATCACCCGATCATCGACCCGGTGTGGGAGCTGTATCGCGCCGCGGTTCGCCGCTTCGGGCGCGTCTCCACCATGATCGAGCGCGACGATCACATCCCGCCGTTGCCGGAACTGCTGGCGGAACTCGATCACGCCCGCCGCATCGCCGCGCCCGCGCTGGCGGAGGAGGCCGCATGACCGACTTGCGTCGGCTGCAAGAGGAGTTCCAGTCCTACTTGCTTGACGGCGACACCGCCATCAATGCGCAGGTGGTCGATGCGCCGCCGGCCTCGGCGGTCGATCGATTGGCGGTGTACGGCCATGCCTATGGTGCGCGGTTGATCGAGGCCCTGGGCAAGGATTTCCCCGCGCTCAAGGCCCTGCTCGGCGACGATTCGTTTCAGGCCATGGGCGAGGCCTATGTCGCCGCCCACCCTTCGAGCCATCCCTCAATACGCTGGTTCGGCCGGCATCTTTCCGGATTCTTGCGCGACGCTGCCCCCTACCGCGGCCGGCCGGAGTTGGCCGAGATGGCCGCTTTCGAATGGGCGCAGGGCGGGGTATTCGATGGTCCCGATGCGCCGCCATTGACACTTGAGGCGATGGCTGAGATCCCGGCTGAACGCTGGGGCGATCTGCAGATTGGTTTCCAACCCACGCTGCGGCAACTGGAACTCCAATGGAACATTCCGGCATTGTTGCAGGCGGTGCAGAAAGGGCAGCTGCTGCCGGCACCCCAACGCGGCGATACTCCCACCACCTGGCTGCTGTGGCGGCGGGGGCTGCTCATCTACTGGCGTTCGCTCCCGGAGGACGAACGCCTGGGGCTTGATCTCTGCCAGCACGGCGGCAGTTTCGGCGAACTCTGCGAATTCCTGGGCGGCCGCATGCCCGCGGAGGAAGCGCCCGCACGGGCGGCCGGTCTGCTCAAACAGTGGATCGTGGATGGTCTCGTGGGCCGCATCCATCTGGATTGACAGTGATTTCGGTGTCAAGTCTTGCGCTCAAAAGCGATCCGCTGTGACTGCCAGTCATAAGCCGCGTCGATACGCGCGGCGGCCGTTGTAAATAAATCATCTTCCGCGCCGTATTCCTGCAGCAAGCGCTGTTCCGCCGCCGCATTACTTTCCGTCGTGCCATCCGCAAGGATGTGGCGGATGAGGAAATCACCGTCACGCAGGTGGCGAGTCACCAGGATCATCCGGTGGCAGGTGATCGGATCGCGCTCCGCGCACAGCAGGGCGGTGTTTTCTTCCCTGGCGCGCGCGCTCAACTGAGTCAGGCTGTTTCGGAAGGCGGCAGTGGCGGCGAGGCGTGTATATACGACCCTGCCATCCCGATAGCACGAGGCGTCCGCGGTTCTGGCGCCGAGCGTGTCTCCCATGAAGCGATATTGAATATGCACCCCGGCCAGATTTTTCTTCAGCGTTTCACGACGGTATTGCGGATATCGCCGGCTGTAAGGCTGCGAACGGGCATCACACACGAGGGTGATGCGGTGCCGTTGTAACAACGACAAAAACTCTTCCCACGCATGATTCGAATGGCCGATTGTGTAGAGCCCGGTGACTGGGGAAGGCATGGTGGCGTTGAATAACCTTGTTCCGGTAATTATGCTGCCACGGGACAAGTCATCTCAATCAAAACGGGAGGACAGCATATGAGCTTCATGAAGGAATTCAGGGAATTCGCCGTCAAGGGCAACGTGGTCGACATGGCGGTTGGCATCGTCATCGGCGCGGCCTTCGGCAAGATCGTGTCCTCGTTCGTGGGCGATGTGCTGATGCCGCCCATCGGCCTCCTGCTCGGCGGCGTTGATTTCACCGGCCTCAAGATCACGCTGAAGCAGGCGGCCGTCGACGTGCCGGCGGTGACGCTGAATTACGGCACCTTCGTGCAGACTGTCGTGGACTTCACCATCATCGCCTTCGCGATCTTCCTCGTGGTCAAGGCCATCAACCGGCTCAGGCAGAAACAGGAGGAGGCGCCGGCTGCGCCGCCGACCACCGAGGAAAAACTGCTGGCGGAAATCCGCGACCTGTTGAAGACCCGCTGATGCGGGTTGTCACCGGGGAATAACTATTTCTTTTTGGGCGGGGCCTTCGGCCGTTTATGTGGGCGGGTTTTGCCGTAGCTGCCCCGGAAGAGTTTGCCGCGGCGACTGCTTCTATCACCTTTACCCATGAATCCTCCCGATGTTTTTTATGATGAGTGAGGGTCAGTTTATCGCGCAGGAGCCGGGTGCGTTGCCGCAGCGCGCGCAAGTTTCTTCCACCGACTGCTGAGCGGTTGTTCCGCCGCCAACGGCGAAGGCGGACATTTGTTTGTGCAGCGCATGGCTGCCGCAGCCGGGGCATTGCGCCTGTGCATCGGCGCGCACCAGCGTTTCAAATTGCCGGCCGCACTTGTCGCATTCGTATTCGTAGATGGGCATGGCAGTCCCAAAATATCACCGAGTTCCAGTTTCCCCAATCCTAACGCCACCGCGTTTCGCACAAAAGCGTGGCATTACCCGTGCGGATGACACCATTTCGGTGCGTTGGTCCGATCAATGATCCAATCCGACTCATTGAATAATCAATGGGATGAGGACTTGGCTTGGATATTGCAGCGCAGCAACCGGAGTATTTTCATGCCTGATGAAGGGCTGCTCGCAAAGAAGCGACGGTTTACTCAGCAACCACTTAATCCGTATCCGCGGAGGCGGGGTTGATATGAATAAATTTCACACTGAAAGGAAATCGTTATGGCCCTTCATGGCATGGCCCGTTTCGGGGCACATGTGTGGTGCAGGCGGGTGGTCGCATGCAGTCTGATCATGTTCGTTAACACAGTCCGCGCCGATGATTTCTGGCAGGCGCTGACCGGCGGCAAGCCGGATTTGTATCTGCGTTATCGTTTCGAGAATGTCGATGACGGGCAGACGCCCGCGCTCAAGGACGCCTACGCCAGTACGCTGCGCACGGCGATTGGCTACAACACGGGGCTGTACCACGATTTTGGCGCGTATGTGCAATTGGAGGACGTGCGGGTGATCGGCAACGACCTCTACAACGACGGCGGCATCAACGGTGTGACCAATCGCGCCACGGTAGTGGATCCCGAGGGCACGGAACTGCAGCAGGCCAATCTGCGCTACCGCGGCCTGCCGAAGACCACACTGACTTTGGGACGGCAGGAGATCGAGCACCGGCAGGCGCCGTTCCACCGCTATGTGGGCAACATCCTGTGGCGGCAGAACTGGCAGAGCTTCGACGCCTTCCGCGCGGTCAACCAGTCGCTGCCGGCGACCAAAATTGACTATGCCTACCTCTGGAACGTCAACCGCATCTTCGGCCAGGACAACAAGATCCCGGACCGCGCCAACTTCCGGATGGACAGTCATGCCCTGGACGTCACCTACACCGGGTTCACGTGGGGCAGCTTCGAGCCGTACGCCTATCTGCTCGATTTCGACAGCAACGTCCCGGGCACGCAGATCTTCACCACCACCACCTACGGCCTGCGGTTTTCGGGCACCTACGACATCGTGACCCAGGCCGCCAGGATTCTTTACACCGGCGAATTCGCGCATCAGGAAGATTGGCGCGGCAATCCGGTGACGCTGGATGAAAATTATTATCTGGGCGAACTGGGCATCACCAAAATGCTCGGCAATCCGATGATCGAGTCTATCACGGTCAAAGGCAGTTACGAGGTTCTGGAAGGCAGCGGCCCCACAACCGTGACCATCGGCAAGACCAGGACGACAGTGCCGGTGGCCTTCCAGACGCCGCTGGGAACGAATCATGCGTTCCAGGGCTGGGCGGATCGATTCCTGATTACACCGAAGGACGGCGTGGAGGATCTGTATGGCACCTTTGCCGCCAAGGTTTATGGCGCCAATCTGGCCGTCATATACCATAACTTTTCGTCCGACAATCTCGGCTACGACTACGGCACGGAATGGGATGTGCAGCTGACCAACACATTCAAGGAACACTATACGGTGGGTTTGAAGTACGCCGATTACAGCGCCGATCAAAACGCCACCAATGTGGCGCGCAACGCGCCCCGGAACAGCACCACCGATCAGTTCAAACAGGCCTTCGATCTGACCAAGTTCTGGGCCTGGGTGGAGGTCAAATTCTGAGGACGCAAATGCCGGCGATGCCACAAACCACCGAACAGGCGGTGAACGAGCAGCAGCGGCCGCTGCGCGTGATGCTGGTCGACGATTTTCCGGAGCGGGCGGAGGTGTTGGAGCGCGCGCTGATCGCCTCCAGCCACCAAATCGTTGCCCGCCTTGGCAGCGGCGCCGATCTGCGCGCCGAGGTGTCGCGCCTCGCGCCTGACGTGGTCATCATCGATCTCGATTCGGCGGATCGCGACATCCTGGAGGACATGCATGCCATCAACCGGGAACAGCCGCGCCCGGTGGTGATGTTCACCCGCGATGACGATCCGGCGCTGATCAAGAGCGCCGTGCATGCGGGGGTGAGCGCCTATGTGGTCGGCGGTCTCGATCCGCAGCGCATGCTGCCGGTCATGAACGTGGCCATCGCCCGTTTCGAGCAATTCCAGGCCTTGCAGCGCGAACTCGAAGACGCGCGTACGGCGCTGGCCGAGCGCAAATGCATCGAGCGCGCCAAGGGCATCCTCATGAAGCAGCGGCGCATGGACGAGGAGGCCGCCTACGCGGCCATGCGCAAGATGGCCATGGATCGCAACATCAAGCTTGTGGAACTGGCCCGCAGCCTGATCGCGGCGGCCGATTTGCTGGTGTGAAAGGAAACGATCATGAATGATGAATCATCAGGCAGTGCGCCGCCGTCGCGGCCACGCGCCACGGTGACGCCGCTGCGGCCGCGGTCGCGCGTGGGCCTGCGCATCGGCGGTTCGGACGCGCCCGAACGGCGCGAGGTGATCGTCGGCTTCATTCCGCTGACGGACTGCGCGCCCGTCGCAGTGGCCTCGGCCCTCGGCTTCGATCGCAAGCATGGTCTCATCATCCGGCCGAAGCGGGAAGGTTCCTGGGCGGCGGTGCGCGACAAGCTGATGAATGGCGCGATCGACGCCGCGCACAGCCTCTACGGGCTTGTCTACGGCATCCAGCTCGGTATCGGCGGACCGCGCCATGACATGGCGGTGTTGATGACATTGAACCAGAACGGCCAGGCGATCACGCTGGGCAATCATCTGCGCGACGCCGGCGTCACCGATGCCGCCACCCTGTCGCGCCATCTTGCGACCCGGCACGGCGAACTGGCATTCGCCCACACCTTTCCCACCGGCACGCATGCGATGTGGCTGTACTACTGGCTGGCGGCGCACGGCATCGATCCGCTTGCGGACGCGCAGACCCTCACCGTGCCGCCGCCGCAGATGGTCACCCAGCTCCGGCTGTCGGATATCGACGGGTACAGCGCCGGTGAACCGTGGAACGCCCAGGCCGTGCACGAGGGCGTGGGGTTCACCGTCGCGACCTCGCAGCAGGTGTGGCCGGACCATCCGGAGAAGGTGCTGGCCACCACCACTGAATTCGTGCGCCAGTATCCGAACACGGCGCGGGCGCTGGTGATGGCCCTCCTGGAGGCGGCGCGTTACATCGACAATCCCGCGCACCACGAGATGGTCGCGCATGTCCTGGCAGCGCGCGGCTGTGTGAATACCGACACCGGATTGCTGCTGCCGCGTCTGCGTGGCGAATACAAGGACGGCCTCGGCCACGGCTGGAACGACGGACGCGCGGTGCGTTTCCACGGCGGTGGCAGCGTCAACTATCCCTATCTGTCGGACGGCATGTGGTTCATGACCCAGCACCGGCGCTGGGGTTTGCTCAAGCAGGATCCGGATTATCTCGCCGTTGCCCGCCAGGTGAACCGCATCGATGTGTACGCGCAGGCGGCCACGGCCGTCGGCGTGCCGCTGCCGTCTTCGCCGCTGCGCAACTCGACCTTGATCGACGGCCAATACTGGAACGGCCATGACCCCGCCGGTTATGCCCGCGGCTTTCCCATCATGGCGGCGGCGACACGGGCGAGGTCGAATCTCATGTAAAGCGGAGTTGATCAGGCGCCAGGAGTGATCAACACGGTGCTGCGGCGCACAGAATCGGTGCATTGCGATCCCGACGAACAGGGACGTGGGCGAGTAACACGTTGTATTTCTGCAAGGTTGTAATGATGGCAAGAGGTTTGCACTGGTAGTGATTCGGAACCGGCGGTGTGTGCGCACCGCTGCCGGCACATAGGCTCATCACCCAACGGCGGGTCGTGCGGCTGAAGCGAACGGCGAGGTCAGCCCTTGCGGTATCGCTTGCGGACAAAGGCGTCCGGCAGGTGGCAGCGTTATCGCCCCCGCCGACGCCTTTTTTATTTGTGTGAAATTGCCAACCGGAGGATGTGATGAAAGAGCTGTTTTCAACCGCGTATTACGTGACCCGCCATCGCCTTTGGAAACCGCGATGCGGCCTGAGGGCGGCACTGGTCCTGCTGTTGGGCGCGACCAGTGTCAGCGCTCCCGCCGCCGAGAATGTAGAAAGGGCGGAACTCAAATTCGGCTTCATCAAGCTGACGGACATGGCGCCGCTCGCCATCGCCTATGAAAAGGGCTTCTTCGAGGACGAGGGCCTCTACGTGACTCTGGAGGCGCAGGCCAACTGGAAGGTGCTGATCGACCGGGTGATCGACGGTTCGCTCGACGGCGCCCACATGCTCGCCGGCCAGCCCATCGGCGCGACCATCGGCATCGGCACCAGGGCCGAAATCATCACGCCCTTCAGCATGGATTTGAACGGCAACGGCATCACCGTGTCGACCGAGGTCTGGAACGCCATGAAGGCCAACATCAAGACGGGCGCTGACGGCAAGCCGGTGCATCCCATCTCGGCGGCGGCGCTGAAACCGGTGGTCGACAACTATCGGGCCAAGGGCAGGAAATTCAACATGGGCATGGTGTTCCCGGTATCCACGCACAACTATGAACTGCGCTACTGGCTGGCGGCCGGCGGCCTCAACCCCGGCTATTACTCGCCGACCGACATCTCCGGGCAGATCAACGCCGACGTGCTGTTGTCGGTGACGCCGCCGCCGCAGATGCCGGCGACGCTGGAGGCCGGCACGATCCTGGGCTACTGCGTGGGCGAGCCGTGGAACCAGCAGGCCGTCTTCAAGGGCATCGGCGTGCCGGTCGTCACTGATTATGAAATCTGGAAGAACAATCCAGAGAAGGTGTTCGGCGTGACCAGGGCCTTCGCCGACAGGAATCCCCGCACCATGATTGCCATCACCAAGGCGCTGATCCGCGCCGGCATGTGGCTGGACGCCGATAACGGCAGGAATCGCGCGGAAGCCGTGAAGATCCTCTCGCGTCCGGAGTATGTCGGCGCTGACGCCAATGTCATTGCCAACAGCATGACCGGCACCTTCGAGTACGAAAAGGGCGACAAGCGTTCGCTGCCGGATTTCAACGTGTTTTTCCGCTACCACGCCACCTATCCGTACTACTCCGACGCGGTGTGGTACCTCACCCAGATGCGGCGCTGGGGCCAGATTTCGGAGGCCAAACCGGATTCCTGGTATGACGAAACGGCGAAGAAGGTCTACCGCCCGGACATCTACCGGGCCGCCGCAGAGGCGCTCATCAAGGAGGGCAGGATGAAGGCCGAAGACCTGCCGCAGACCGACGGCTACAAACCGCCGACCAATGCCTTTATCGACGGCGTCGAGTATGACGGCAAAAAGCCCAATGAATATCTGACCAAGTTTGCGATCGGTCAGCAGGACGGTGCCGCGCCGCGGCCGGCGAAGAATCCGTGATGCTGAATTTGCGATGAGGAGATGACCTGATGAATGTCGCGCGCGTGACGAACTTTCTCGATCAGGCCGGACTGACCTGGTTCGCGCCGGTGATCCGATTGTGTGTCGGAGAGGATCCGAAGGCGCAATTGAAGAGCTTGTGGATGTTGATGGGCGTGCCACTGGTGGCGATTGTGCTGTTCCTGGGGTTGTGGAACGTCACCGCCGCCGGCGTGCAGACCAGTCTGGGCACCATCCCGGGGCCGGCGCAGGTATGGCGGGAGTTCCGCAATCTGGTGCAGAGCCACCATGAAGAGCGCGCCAAGGCGCGTGCCTTCTATGAACGGCAGCGGCAGCGCAATGCGGAGTTGCTCGCCAAGGATTCCCGGGCAAAGGTCGAGATCCGGCCTTGGACCGGCAAGCCGACGTTCTTCGATCAAATCCTGACCAGTCTGAAGACCGTGTTCACCGGCTTCCTGCTGGCCTCCGTGGTGGCCGTGCCGCTTGGCATCCTGTGCGGCACCAGCAGGATCGTCATGGCGGCGCTGAACCCGCTGATCCAGGTCTTCAAGCCGGTGTCGCCGCTGGCCTGGCTGCCGATCGTGACCTTGATTGTGAGCGCGGCATACGCGAGCAACGACGGCTGGCTGCCAAAGTCGTTCATCGTGTCGGCGGTCACGGTGACGCTGTGTTCGCTGTGGCCGACGGTGATCAACACTGCCGTCGGCGTCGCCTCCGTGGACAAGGACCTCATCAACGTGGCGCGCGTGCTGCAACTGTCCTGGGTGACGCGCATTATCAAGATCATCATCCCCTCGTCGCTGCCGCTCATCTTCACCGGCCTGCGCCTCTCGCTGGGCGTGGGCTGGATGGTGCTGATCGCCGCCGAGATGCTGGCGCAGAACCCGGGGTTGGGCAAGTTCGTCTGGGATGAATTTCAGAACGGCAGCTCACAGTCACTGGCGCGCATCATGGTGGCGGTGCTGACCATCGGCCTCATCGGTTTTCTGCTGGACCGCCTCATGCTGACCGCGCAGCAGTTGTTTACTTATGGCGAGCGGCGCACGTAAGCCGGATATCGGGTTCAAGGCAATCCAAAGGAAGCTGAAATGATGACCATGGCGGTGTCGCGATTGAAGAGACGGAAAACCGAAGCGCTGGTGGAGGAAATGGGAACCGCGCCCGCCGATGCGATTGTGTCAGCGGCCCCGACGCCGCTGCTCGAACTCAAGGGCATCAGCAAGTCCCATGGCAGCGGGGCGCACGCCACCGCCGTGCTCAAGGACATCAATCTCGCCATCCGTGAGGGCGAGTTCATCGCCATCGTCGGTTTCTCCGGCAGCGGCAAGACCACTCTGATCTCGCTCATCGCGGGGCTGATCCCCCCGGATGCGGGGCAGGTGCTCAAGAACGGCCGGACTATCACCGGGCCGGGGCCGGATCGCGGCGTTGTGTTCCAGAGTTATTCGCTGATGCCATGGATGACAGTGCACCAGAACGTGGCGCTGGCGGTGTATCAGGTCTGCAGACATCTGTCACCCGCCGGGCGCAGGGCGCGCATCGAGAAGTACATCGACATGGTGAACCTGACGCCGGCGATGGAAAAACGGCCGGCGGAGTTGTCAGGAGGCATGCGCCAGCGCGTGGCGGTGGCGCGCGCGCTCGCCATGAGCCCGGACATCCTGCTGCTCGACGAGCCTCTGTCCGCGCTCGATGCGCTGACACGCGCGAAACTGCAGGATGAAATCGTCCGGATCTGGGAGCGGGAGAAAAAGACCGTCATCCTCATCACCAACGACGTCGATGAGGGTCTCATGCTCGCTGACCGCATCATTCCGCTCAAACCCGGCCCCGGCGCGACATTGGGCCCCGAGTTCGCGGTCAATCTGCCGCGGCCGCGCGATCGCAAGGCGATGAACCACGATCCGGCGTTCAAGCACCTGCGCAGGGAAGTGACGCAGTATCTGATGGACGTCGGCATGGATCGCCAGTCGGCCGCGGATCAGGAGATCAGGCTGCCTGATGTGTTGCCCGTTACCGCCCGCGAGCTGCAACCGATCGGCACCGTCCACCATGACGTGCTGCCGGAGACGGAACTCGAACGCTACGTCGACTTCGCCGGCGTGTCGAAAATCTACCCGACGCGCAAGGGGCTGGTGAAAGTAGTGGATGGATTCGATCTTCACATCCGCAAAGGTGAATTCGTTTCCATCATCGGTCACTCCGGCTGCGGCAAGTCCACGGTGTTGTCGATGGTCGCGGGTCTGAGCGAGATCAGCGAAGGCGGCATCACCCTCAATTACCGCGAGATCAACGCCGCCGGTCCGGATCGCGGCGTCGTTTTCCAGTCACCGAGCCTGGTGCCGTGGCTGTCGGCGTATGACAACGTCCGCCTCGGCGTCGATCGCGTATATCCACACGTTTCCGCACAGGAACGCCGCGACATCATCGCCTATTACCTGGCGCGGGTCGGGCTGGCCGACGCCATGCATAAAAAAGCCGCGGAACTCTCCAATGGCATGAAGCAGCGCGTCGGCATTGCCCGCGCCTTCGCCCTGTCGCCCAAACTGCTGCTGCTGGATGAACCTTTCGGCATGCTCGATTCGTTGACCCGCTGGGAATTGCAGGAGGTATTGATGGAGGTGTGGGCGCGCGCGCAACTGACCGCCGTGCTGGTCACTCACGATGTCGATGAGGCCATCCTGCTCGCCGATCGCGTGGTGATGATGACCAATGGCCCGAATGCGCGCGTCGGCAGGATCATGAACGTCGATCTGCCGCGCCCGCGCACGCGCAAGGCGCTGCTCAATCATCCGGATTACTACCGCCTGCGCGAAGGGCTCATCGATTTCCTCACCGAATGTGATCACCCCTGAATAAAGGAGAACCCATGCACAAGGAAAAACTCGTCCTGATCGGCAACGGCATGGCCGGTGTACGCACGCTGGAAGAACTGCTCAAGCTGGCGCCCGACAAATACGACGTCACTGTCTTCGGCGCCGAGCCGTACGCCAATTACAACCGCATCCTGCTTTCGCCAGTGCTCGCCGGCGAGAAGACCGTGGATCAGATCATCTTGAATGACGACGCCTGGTATGCCGGACACGGGATCACTTTGCACAAGGGCAGGATGGTCATCCGGATCGACCGGAAGGCGCGGCGGGTGCACACCGCGGACGGGCTGGAGGCCGCTTATGACCGGCTCATTCTCGCCACCGGATCGAATCCATTCATGCTGCCGATACCGGGGCGCGACCTGCCGGGGGTGGTGACCTTCCGCGACATTCACGACGTCGATCGCATGCTGGCGGCGGCGGCACGAGGCGGCAGGGCGGTGGTCATCGGCGGTGGCCTGCTCGGCCTGGAAGCCGCCAACGGCCTGTCCAAACGCGGGATGGACGTCACCGTCGTGCACCTGCTCGACACGCTCATGGAACGGCAACTCGATACCGCCGCCGCGGCGCTGCTGCGCCAATCACTGGAGACACGCGGGCTCAGGTTTTACACCAGCCGCCAGACCGAGGCCATTCTGGGCGGGGAGCGCGCGCGCGCGGTGCGTTTCAAAGACGGCGAGGAGATTGCCGCCGATCTGGTGGTCATGGCCGTCGGCATCAAGCCGAACATCGATCTGGCGAAGTCCGCCGGCCTGTATTGCGAGCGGGGCGTGCTGGTCAACGATACGATGCAGACCTATGACCCCCGCATCTACGCGATCGGCGAGTGCGTGCAGCATCGCGGCCAGAGCTACGGCCTGGTGGCGCCGCTCTTCGAGCAGGCCAGGGTCTGCGCCAATCATCTGGCCGAACTCGGTTTCGCGCGCTACAGCGGATCCGTCACCTCCACCAAGCTCAAGGTCACCGGCATCGATCTTTTCTCCGCCGGTGATTTCCAGGGCGGCACCGGCACCGAGGACATCGTGCTCAAGGATGCCACCCGCGGCGTCTACAAGAAGCTGGTGCTGAAGGACAATCGCATCGTCGGCGGTGTGCTGTACGGGGACACCGTCGATGGCTCGTGGTATTTCCAGTTGATGAAGGACAAGACCGACGTCGCGCACCTGCGCGATCAACTGCTGTTCGGTCAGGCGCACGTCGGCGACTCCGGGCATGGCGAAAAGATCAGCCAGATGGCGGTGATGCCGGACAGCGCCGAGATCTGCGGCTGCAACGGCGTCTGCAAAGGCACGATCGTCCGGGCCATCATCGAGAAGAAACTGTTTACGCTGGATGAGGTGCGCGCACACACCAAGGCGTCGAGCTCGTGCGGTTCGTGCACGGGCCTGGTCGAGGAGCTGCTCGCCTCGACCGTCGGCGCCGACTATACGCAGACGCCCAGGACCAAGCCGCTCTGTACCTGCACGCATTACACGCACGAGGAGGTGCGCCGCGCGATTGTCGACAACGCCCTCAAAACATTGCCGGACGTGCGCGCCTTCCTCGAATGGAAAACACCGGACGGCTGCCATGTGTGCCGGCCGGCGCTGAATTATTACCTGGTCTGCGCCTGGCCCGGCGAATACGCCGACGACGCCCAGTCGCGCTTCATCAACGAGCGGGCGCACGCCAACATCCAGAAGGACGGCACCTATTCGGTGGTGCCGCGCATCTGGGGCGGGGTCACCAATGCGCATGAGTTGCGCGCCATCGCCGACGTCGCCGAGAAATACCAGGTGCCGACGGTGAAGATCACCGGCGGCCAGCGCATCGATCTGCTGGGCGTGAAGAAGGAGGACCTGCCGAGTGTGTGGGGCGATCTGGCGCGGGCCGGCTTCGTCTCCGGTCACGCCTACGGCAAGGCGCTGCGCACGGTGAAGACCTGCGTCGGCTCCGAGTGGTGCCGCTTCGGCACGCAGGACTCGACCACCATGGGCATCCGGCTGGAAAAGATGACCTGGGGCGCGTGGACGCCGCACAAGACCAAGATGGCCGTCTCCGGTTGCCCGCGCAATTGCGCCGAGGCGACCATCAAGGACTTCGGCGTGGTCGCCGTCGACTCTGGCTGGGAGTTGCACGTCGGCGGCAACGGCGGCGTCAAGGTGCGCGCGACGGATTTGCTGTGCAAGGTCACGACCATGGAGGAGGTGGAGGAATACTGCGCCGCCTTCATGCAGCTTTACCGCGAGGACGCGCGTTATCTCGAGCGCACGGCGCCATGGATCGAGCGCGTCGGGCTCGAATTCGTCAAGAAGGCCATTGTCAATGACGCGGAAAACCGCCGGCGCCTGGCGGCACGCTTCCTCGCCTCCCAGAAGCACGCGCAAAAGGATCCGTGGGCGGAGCGCGCCGCCGGCCTGCAACGCGGGGAATTCGCACCGCTGAAGACCGTCCCGGCGATGCCGCGGGCGGTCGCCTGATCGCTCATGAGCTGGGTCGAGATCGGGCCGTTGCAGGAAATACCGCGGCTGGGGGCACGGGTGGTGCGCACGGCGCAGGGCGACATCGCCGTGTTTCGCGCCGCCGATGACGCGGTGTTCGCGCTGGACGATCACTGCCCGCACAAGGGCGGTCCGCTGTCGCAGGGCATCGTTTACGATCGCCGCGTCGCCTGCCCGCTGCACAACTGGGTGATCTCGCTCGAAAGCGGCGAGGCCACCGGCGCCGACCAGGGCTGCACCCGCCGGCACGAGGTCAAAATCGAAAACGGCCGCGTCCTGCTGCGCCTTGCGGTGCAGGATGTCGGACCGGCACTGGAACAACGTTGCGCCGCGGCGCGGTGAACGACATGACCGCCACGGCCGTCGCCACCACCTGCCCTTACTGCGGCGTGGGTTGCGGCATACTCGCGTCCCGGCAGGCCGACGGCGCCGTGGCAGTGCGCGGCGATCCGGGTCACCCCGCCAATTTCGGCCGGCTGTGCTCCAAGGGAACGGCGCTGGGGGAGACCCTCGATCTCGAGGATCGGCTGCTGCATCCCGAACTGCACGGACAGCGCGTGTCCTGGGACGAGGCCCTGGACCTCGTCGCCGGGGAATTCATACGCATCATCCGCGCGCACGGCCGCCAGTCCGTGGCCTTCTATGTCTCCGGGCAGTTGCTGACCGAGGATTACTACGTTGCCAACAAGCTGATGAAGGGTTACATCGGCACCGCCAACATCGACACCAACTCGCGTCTGTGCATGTCCTCCAGCGTCGCCGGCCATCAGCGTGCCTTCGGCGCCGACACCGTGCCGTGCAGCTACGCCGATCTCGAACTCGCCGATCTGCTGGTGCTGGTCGGCTCCAACGCCGCCTGGTGCCATCCGGTACTGTGGCAGCGCATCATGGAGGAGCGCAGCCTGCGGCCGGAGATGAAGATTGTCGTCATCGATCCACGCCGCACCGCCACCGCCGTGGAGGCGGACCTGTTTCTGCCCATCCAGTCCGGCACGGACACCATGCTGTTCAACGGCCTGCTGCACCACTTGAACCGCGAGTCCGCGCTGGACTGGAATTTTCTCGAGCATCACACCGAGGGTTACTCGGCGGCGTTCACGGCCGCCAGCAACAGTGCGCCGTCGATTCCGGCGGTGGCTGCGGCCTGCGGTCTGGACGCGGAGGACGTGGCGGCATTCTACCGCATGTTCACGCGCACGCCGCGGGTGGTCACCTGCTATTCGCAGGGCGTCAACCAGTCCTCCTGCGGTACCGACAAGGTCAACAGCATCATCAACTGCCACCTCGCCACCGGGCGCATCGGCAAACCGGGGATGGGGCCTTTTTCGCTCACCGGCCAGCCCAACGCCATGGGTGGGCGCGAGGTTGGCGGGCTGGCCAACCAGCTCGCCGCGCACATGCACATCAACAATCCCGATCATCGCGAACGTGTGCAGCGGTTCTGGAATTCGCCGGTGATCGCGGATCAGCCGGGACTGAAGGCCGTCGAGATGTTCCATGCCATCGGCCGCGGCGAGATCAAGGCGGTGTGGATCATGGCCACCAATCCGGTGGTAAGCCTGCCGGATGCCGACGCCGTGCGCGCGGCGCTTTCCGGCTGTGAACTGGTGGTCGTGTCCGATTGCGTGCGCCATACCGACACCACGGCGCTGGCACACGTGCTGTTGCCGGCGCTGGCCTGGGGCGAGAAGGACGGCACGGTGACCAACTCCGAGCGCCGCATCTCGCGCCAGCGCACCTTCCTGCCCACGCCGGGGGAGGCAAAGCCGGATTGGTGGATCGTAAGCGAAGTGGCGCGCCGCATGGGGTTTGGCGACGCCTTCGGCTATCAGAGCGCCGCCGATGTTTTCCGCGAGCACGCCGCGCTCAGCGCCTGCGAAAACCACGGCCGCCGCGATCTCGATCTGGGCGGTCTCGCCGGCATTGACGACGGCGCCTATGACGCGTTGCGGCCGGTGCAATGGCCGGTGCCTTCCGCCGATCTTTCATCATCCGGCACGGCGCGGATGTTCACCGACGGACGGTTCTTCCACGTCGGCGGCAAGGCGCGGCTGGTGCCGATCAAGCCGCAGCCGCCCGCCCACGTGCCCGATCGGGACTATCCGCTGGTGTTCAACACCGGCCGCGTCCGCGATCACTGGCACACCATGACGCGCACCGGCAAATCGGCGCGGCTGTCGGCGCACACGCCGGAGCCGTATATCGACGTGCATCCCGTCGATGCGCAATCGCACGGCCTCACCCACAACCAACTCGCGCGCATTGAGAGCCGCTGGGGCAGCGCCGTGGGGCGCGTTCACATCAGCGCGACGCAGCGACCGGGCGAGCTGTTCATGCCCATGCACTGGAACGATCAATATGCGGCGCTGGCGCGCGTCGATGCCGTGGTCAATCCGGCCGTCGATCCGCATTCCGGCCAGCCGGAGCTGAAGCATACGCCGGTGCGCATCCAACCGCTGCAACCGGCATGGGAGGCGGTGTTATTCGGGGTCACAGAACCACCTGCGGGCAGCACGCGCTGGGTGGGGGTGCGCGGCCGCAACGGGTTGCATCTGCACGCCGCCGGATTGAGCTGGCCCGCACAAGGGCCGGCAAGCGCGGCGGCGTGGCTGCCGCCCCCCGCCCCCGGCGAGGAATTGATCGAATATGTAGACGTGGCCGCCGGCCGTTATCGCGCGGCGCTGCTGCGCGATGGCCGTCTGCGCGCCTGCGTCTTCGCCGGAAGCGGTGGCGAAGCGCGGCCGTCGCTGGAGTGGCTGGATGGCTTGACGGACGGCGATGAACCGCTGAGCGCTTCTGATCGTATGGCGCTGTTGTCGGGCCGGCCACCGCGCAACGGACGCGATACCGGCCAGATCGTGTGCTCCTGTTTCGGCGTCGGCCGCAACAACATCATAAAGGCGGCCAGGGACGGCTGCCGCTCGGTGGACGACATCGCTCGCGTGCTCTACGCCGGCACCAATTGTGGCTCGTGCCGCGCCGAAATCCGCGAACTCATCGATTCCGTTCCGTGACGCGCCGTCAGTGCGGTGTCACCGCGGCCGAGACGACGACACACAGGATCACGACGGCGATGGGCGGCACGCGCCAGCGTTCGAGCAGAAGCAGGCCCGCCACGGCGATGACCGCGTCGCGGTAATCGTGAACGGAAGTCGTCCAGACGGGGGTGCACAACGCCGCGCCCAGGATGCCCACCACAGCGGCGTTGACGCCCGCCAGCGCGCCCGACGCGAGCGGGGCGGCGTTGATCAGGGCCCAAAGACGCAGACCGGCAATGGCGATCAGCAGGCCCGGCAGGAACATGAACCCGAGCGCGACGCCCGCACTTGGCAGCATGCCTCCCTGAGGCGCGACTACAGCGCCGAGGTAAGCGGACACCGTGAACAGCGGCCCCGGCATCGCCTGCGCGAAACCGTAGCCGGCCAGGAAGGCATCGTCCGTCATCCAGCCGCCCGGCACCAGCGCGTCGCGCAGCAACGGCAGCACGACGTGCCCGCCGCCGAACACCAGCGCCCCGGCCCGGTAAAAAATGTCCGCCAGCGCCGTCATCCCGCCGGGCAGCGCCGCCGCCGCCAGCGGCAGGCCCATGAGCAGGGCGAGAAACAGCGCCAGCGCCGCGCCGGCGGCGCGGTTGCCGATGGAGTCGTGCAGGCGCATGGCCGGCCAGTGCACGCGCCGGCACCCGGCGAGTCCACCGACAGCGCCCAGAACGAGGACACCCATCTGCATCAAGGTGCCGCCGCTGATCAGCAATATGGTCATCGCCGCAGCGGCGATGAGCGCACGGAGGGGATCGGGGCTGAGCCGCCGCGCCATGCTCAAGACCGCCTGCGCCACGACCGCGACCGCCACCAGCTTGAGGCCGTGCAGCACGCCCCCCATCATCGAGCCCTGCACCCTGGGCGCGAACACGGCGAAGAGGTACATCAGCAGCGCGGACGGCAGCGTGAATCCCAGAAAGGCCGCGATCGCGCCGGGCCATCCCGCCCTACGGAGGCCGATCAGGAAGCTGACCTGGCTGCTGGCGGGGCCGGGCAGCAATTGGCAGAGCGCCACCAAGCCTGTGTATTCCTCCGCGCTCAGCCAGCGCAGCCGCCGGACGTAGACGCGCTCAAAATAGCCCAGATGCGCGATTGGACCGCCGAATGAGGTCATGCCGAGCTTGAGTGCCTCGGCCAGAACTTCCAAGGCGCCGGAATTTCGGGCGGTCATGTCCTCCCCGGCGCCTGTTTCGAACGGATCGGCATTCACGGAGATCATCTTAGAACATATCGCAGCGCGTCCTATGATGCCAATTGACTTGAGAGAGCAGTTCCATAAGAATTGCCCGTTAGGGTGAGTCAAGACGCGGGCGAACACTGGCTTGCGTCGCCATAATCAACCAAAATCGAGCGGATAGGGGAGTGTTTCGGCTATTTCTTACCGAAACAGGCAAACCACATGACGAGTAGGGGCTCCCGTTCAAGAAAATTGCTACGCCAAACCGCACTTGCCGCCATCAGTATATTGAGTCTGGCCGTGTTCGCCGAAGGGGAATCCGGCACCGCCGGGTCAAAGGCCCCCAGTCCCGCCGAAACCCAGATATTTCCTCCCGTCAGTGAATCACCGGCGCTGCCTCCCCCGGCCGCAGAAACCCCGGCATCGCCGTCTCCCGCTGCCGAAGCCGCCAAGCCTGAAGCGCCAACCGCCAGCGAGCCAGCTGCCGAGGCCGATGCGGGCGCTGCGGCCATGCCGGAATCCGACGCCCCGCCGCCCACGGCCAAGCCCGGCGAATGCTATGCCCGTGTGAACGTACCACCTGAAGTTACGACTGTGCAGGAACAGGTGCTGAAGCACGAGGCCTATCAAAAAGTCGAGGTCGTTCCCGCCGTTTACCAAAACGTGGAGGAAAACGTGCTGGTGAAGGAGGCCTCCAAACGCATCGAGGTCGTCCCGGCGGAATACGAGACCCAGACGGAACAAGTGCTGGTACGCCCCGCCACAAGCCGCATGGAAGTCGTGCCGGCGGAGTATGACGAAGTGAAGGAACAAGTGTTGGTGCGCGCCGGTTCTACCAATTGGCAACAGTGTCCCCCCACCGGCGGCAAGAGCAAGTCCACTGGCGACGATACGGACGTCCGTTGTCTGGTGGAGGTGCCGCCCGTTTATCAGACAGTCACCAAACTGGTGGTGAAGAAGCCGGAGACCACCCGTGAGGTGCCGGTGCCCGCCGAATACACCACCGTGACCAAAACCGTGATGAAAACCCCGCCAACCACGCGCGAGGTGGATGTGCCGCCGGAATACAAGAAGGTCATCGTCACCAAGGAAGTGAGCCCCGCGAAGGAAGTGAAGGTTGATGTGCCGGCGGAGTACCAGACGGTGACGCGCATCAAGCGCGTCAGCGAGGGCCGCACCGAGTGGCGCTCGATCCTCTGCCGCGCCGACGCCACGCCGGAAAAGGTGATGGATATCCAAAAGGCGTTGAAAGAGGCGGGCTACAATCCAGGCAAGATTGACGGCGTGCTCAGCACCCGGACGTTTACGGCAATCTACGCCTACCAAAAGGACAAGAATCTGCCGATCGACTACGGAACCTATCTCAACCTCGATACACTCACCGCGCTCGGCATCAATCCGCACTAAGCAGTACCTTCGCGCAGTACTTACGTCAGTTCGCCGGCGCGCCTTTCTGCGTCGAAATCCGCGAACTCATCACCTCAGTTTCATAATCTCCGCCACACGCTCGCCAGCCACGGCTGCTGCTCGCGCGGCAATCCGGCGGGCCGGTAATAGTGCTCAAGCTCGATGAATTCCGCATCCGACATCCAGCGGCGCCACGCCTCAAGATCATGGTAAGCGCCGTAGCGCCCGCCGTTCCAGCCTTCCTCATTGTTGCCGCGGGGGTTGGAGCTGAACAGCACGCCGCCGGGCTTCAGCGCGGCATGCAATTGCCGCAGCACTCGCGGCAACTCCTGGCACGGGACATGAAACAGCGCGGCGTTGGCGAACACGCCATGAAAATGCCCATCCGGTAGATCCAGCTTGAGGAAGTCCTGCTGCCACACCTCGCACCCGGTGTCGGCGCGCGCCATGGCGGCGAAGCGCGGGGCGCCATCCAGCCCGACTGCAACGTGGCCGAGTCCGGCAAAACTCCTGAGGTCGCGCCCCGGCCCGCAGCCAAGATCGAGAATCGTGAAGGGCGGTTCGTCTTCGATATGGCGCAACAGCGCGTCGATGTTCTGGCTCACATCGTGGTCGCGCGTGCCGTCGCGGAAGTCCTCCGCGCGCTGATCGTAATGTCCCAGCGTCACGGCAGTGATTTTGTCCAGATCGTGCGGATGGAGTTTCATGCGCAATCCATCATGCCTCTTCGGTGAATGATATAGGCCGCGCGCTCTATTAAATGGTACTAGACCTTTAATATTCCAGTTTCAATCGCTGATCAGACTACATGTCCAATTACGATGGGCTGATATATGGTCTCATCAAGTCGACGGCAGCCGGTGAACCCGACACCCGTCATCAGCTCGAGTAGCCGCTGGATCGAAAGCGCATAGTAGCGCGTCACTGTTCGCATTAGAGTTTCAGGTCCGTTGGAGCCAAGCTTTTCCACGATAAACGCAATCTGATAGTGCATCGATCCCTCCCAAGTCCATTCCTGCCGCAATCGAAAGACTTCATTTCCACGGCGGTGTTCACCATAAGGGTGCATCGTCGTCACGCCGCGCGGTACCGTGTCGTAGTCGCGAACCGAGAGCAGGCACAATCCGCCCGGACGGAGAATCTTTCTGAACTCCCGCAGCGCGACGCTGATATCTGAATCGCTGGTGAGGTGTGGAATGGAGTTGTCGAATGCCAGTACCACGTCAAACGGCCCTGAAACATTCGCGGCCACGAATCTCATATCGGCCACATCGGCATCGATTACGACTTCTCGTACTTCGGCTTCTCGCCGGAGCCGGGCGATAGCGCCCGGCGAGAGATCCCTGGCCGTGACCCGAAACCCTCGGAGTGCAAGGGGCAACGCTTGGGTCCCGATGCCACAGGCGGCATCAAGGATACGCGGCGGCGCCCCACTGCCCTCAGCACCGAGTTCACTCTGGATCAGATGTTCCAGCACGGCGCCCTGACGCGACATGCTCGCATCCCAGTTCTCGAAGATCAGATCGTAGTATGGAGCGAGATCATCATAGAATTGCCTCGTCTCCACGTCCCGGACTCCTGGAATCTTCTATTCGGTTTTTGGATCGGGGATGCGGGTAAAGGCGATGCGCATCGGCGCCTCGCGCAAGGCGCGGTGCGCACCACCGAAATAAACGGTGTTCTTGCCGTAGCGCAAGTTGAGTTTGTCGAGGCTGGCGGTGAGCGCCGCGCGTTTGGGTTCCTCGTCGAACAATCCGGGCGTGTGATGGGCCGCGTCCACCAGATTCAGCAGCGTCACGCCCACGCGCATGGGCTTGGTGCGTATGCGCGGTCGTTGATCCCAGAGCGTGTTGAGCGCATGAATTAATTCCAGCGTGTCCTGCGTCTCGCCGATGCGCATTTCCGTGTGCCAGTGCCGGCCGTCGGAATAACTCAAGCCCAGCGACATGCCGGCGGCGTAGTAGCCCTGTTTGCGCAATCGCATCGCCGCTTTCTGCGTGAGCCGGTGCAACACGGCGCTGGCGTCCTTGTCGTTGCGCAGATCCGGCGGCAGGACATGCGAATGGCCGAGCGTCGCCTGACCGGCGTGGGCCTGGCGCTCCACGCGCTCGCCGCGCAACTGCCGCCAGAAACGTTCGCCCTCGACGCCGCCCCAGACATTGCGAAGTTTCTCCTTGCTCGCGTTGCATAAAATCTCGACGCTGGTGAGGCCGTACTTGCGCAGCCGTGCCTCCATGCGCAGTCCGATGCCATAGAGATCGCGCAGTTCCAGACTGTGCAGGGCCTGGGGGAGGGTGTCGGGTTCGATGACCGTCAGGCCGTCGGGTTTCTGCATGTCGCTGGCGGTCTTGGCAATGAACACGTTGGGGCCGATGCCGATGGAGCACTTGAGATAGGGACTCACCTCCTTGGCGATGCTCTGCTTGATGCGCTTGGCCAACGCCTCGGCGGTCGCGCGTTCGCGCCAACTGCCGGTGAGCTCGCACCACATCTCGTCGATGGACATCACCTCGGCGACCGGCGCGCAGCGCTCAACGGCGTCGATCAGCAGGTAGTGATGCTCCACATAATGCTCATGACGGGCCAGCACCAGTTGCAGATCGGGGCACAGCCGTTTGGCGTCGCCGACGCGCGTGCCGGTCTTGACGCCATAGGCCTTGGCCTCGTAGCTGGCAGCGATGCAGAAGGTGGTGTCGGCCATCACCGGCACGACGGCCACCGGGCGGTCGCGCAGTTCCGGCCGCAGGGCCTGTTCCACCGAGGCGAAGTAGGAATTGAAATCGAGGAACAGTACGTTCACATGGACAACTTACTGCTATCTTGGCGCTATGAAAAGGCCGAAGGCCCGGCTGCCGTTTCCTGTTTTTATACTTCGCGCGATTTCAAGCGTTTCGGTGTCGATCATGTCCAGTTGATCGCCAAACCAGTTGGCGACGGCGATGCGTTTGCCACCCGGCTCCAGCATGATGCCTTCCGGATAGCCGCTGACGTCGAGGGTCTTGATGACATGATTCGTTTTCAAATCGATCACCGACACCGTGTCGACATGCTGGTTGGTGACGAACAGCCGCTGATGCGCCGGATCAACCGCGCTGGCGTAGGGGAATTCCTGCACGCCGACGGTGGCGGTGACCTTGAGCGTTGCGGCGTCAATGATGCTGACGCTGTTGTTCTGCACGTTGGCGGTGTAGAGCGTTTTGTCGTCCGGCGAGACGGTGACGCCAAACGGCGCCTTGCCGGTCGCGATCAGTGCAAGCTGCTTGTAGTTTTTGGTGTCGAACACGGCGAGGTTGTTGTCATCGCGATTGGTGACGTAAACGCGGGTGCCCTTGCTGTCGAAGGCGATGCCGGAAGGTGATTTGCCGGTCGGGAAAGTTTTGATAACGGCGAGCCTGGCGGTGTCGATGACAAATATCTTGTCGTCATACCAATCGGCGACCAGCAGTGGATTGCCGCTGGGATGCAGGGCGATACCGAGTGGTCCGCTGCCCACGGGAATCGTCGCGATGACTTTCTGTATTGCGGGGTCGATGACGGACACGCTCCTGCCGACCGGGTTGGTGACGTACGCGCGGCTGTTGTCCGCCGCCACGGCCACGCCCGCCGGTTTTTCACCGACCGTGATGGTGGCGATGGATTTGTTCCGCGCCAGATCGACGACGGAGACGGTGTTGTCGCCCTGATTGGTGACGTACGCGAATGGCGAGGCAAGGCAATGTGACGACAACAGGCATGCCGTCAGAACCGCCGCCTTGGGATGGATCATGGCTCTCCCGAATAAAAAAACCCGCCCCACCTTGCGATAGAGCGGGTCTGTTTTCTGTCCGATATTGAGATTACTTCCCGCCTTCAAGCAGGGTTTTAATTTTGGCCAGGCCGCCGTCATAGATGCCATTGATGGCGCCGGTCGCCGCCTCATCATCTTGACCCTTCTTGGGGTTGTTGGTTTGGTCGACGCGGTAGAAGCCGCCCTTCCACGTGATCTTCGAGCCGCCCTTGCCGTCATCCTCAACATGGATCTCGGAGGCATAGTTGGAGACCGGTACCACGGCGGGATCGACCTTGGTGATCATGTACTTGTACGACATCTTGGCGTCATCGTACTTCAGCAGTTTTTCGTCGATGGTCGGGCCGGTGTTGGGATCGTTCAAGCGCAACTGGCGCGTAGCGCCGATTTCGTTTCCGCCATTACCGGTGCATTTGGCGACCGCCGGGTGCCACTTTTCGATGGCGCAGAAGTCCTTGAGTAGTGCCCAGGCCTTGGCGGGCGGAACATTGACTTCGACGGATTTTTCCACTTTGAGGCGCGAGGGGCCGTGGGCCAGCGCCAGGGCGGGGGTGAGCAGCAGGACGACAGCGAGGGATTTCAAAATCTTGGACATGACTCTCTCCATTCAGTAATTATTAAAAGTTGTCAGGCGGCGCGTTTATGGGCCGCGCAGGGCGCATAATGTTACTCACAGCACAAATAATTGACCACCACCGGTTGGAGTCGTCATTACCCATGGGGTTCCGTGGAGTTCTCATTGCGGCGCTGCTTGCCCCCGTGGCATGGGCGCAGCCGCCGGAACACGCCGCGCTGGTGATGGAAACGGCCTCCGGCCAGCACATCGAATTCCAGGTCGAAATCGCCGATACACCGGATGAACGCCATCAGGGGCTCATGTCGCGCCGCACGCTGTCCGGTAACGCCGGCATGTTGTTTATTTTCGAGCAGGTCCGGCCGGTGTCGATGTGGATGTACGGTACGTTATTGTCGCTGGACATGCTGTTTATCGATGAAAGTGGCCGCATCGTCCGCGTCATGGAGGCGATGACGCCTGAATCGACGGCGCTGATCCCATCCGGGGAGCCGGTGCGGGCGGTGCTGGAGATCAACGCCGGTGTCTGCCGGCGGCTCGGCATCCGTGCCGGGGATCAGATCGACAAGAGCACCCTCAAGGCCTGGTGGTCGACGACGTCAGCGCTGCAAACGCGGTACCGAATCCCTTCAGCGACAACGGCACCTTGACCTCCCGGCGTCCGGCGCCGTGGAAGGAGACTTCCGCCTTGCCGCCTTTTTTGAGCTTGTCGATGGTGGCGTCGTCCAACTTGAGTACAGCCTTGCAGCCGTCGGGCTGGCAGATCTCGTAGGGGAATTCCAGCGGATCGGCCTCATCGATTTTCAACGCCACGCCGGGTGGCAGGATCACGCCGAGCGGCAGCGTGAAAAGCGCGAAAGGCTGGTTCTGCTCCGGCGCCAGCCCGACGACCACGCGCATGACGGTCTGCCCCCCCTGTTTCAGCACCAGGTTCTGGACAATGGCGCACTGTTTCTTGTCGCCCCGGCCGGCCGCCGCATCCTTCTTCTGATCGTTTTGCTGGGCCAGCTCGCAGCGGTAGGTCCAGTTGTCATAAGTCTTGGCTTCGGCGGTGGGACTGGCGACGCCGGCCTTGTCCTCGGTTTTATTGGCCTTGGTTTCCGCCCGGACCGCCGTCGTTGCGAAAATCAGGCACAGCATGAGCGCCAGAGTCAGTCCCTGCATGCGGTTTTTTTGTTGCTGCATTGAAATGTCCATGATGTTGGCGGATAGAAGTACGGGTGGTTTCGGATGGGCGGCAGCCTAGCAGCAAGGCCAGTCTGCATCAACATGCGCCTGACTTAACCCTTTTGGATATCGACGGCGTTTATAAGGGGACATTCACCTTATCGAAAGGAGTTTGTCATGAACATGAACGCAGTCACTTTGGCGGTATTGATGGCGGGGCTGACGTCGCAGGCGCACGCGATCGGTTCGCTCACCGATGTCACCGTTTATGATCGCAGGGAACACCGGACGCTGCCGGTTTACGAGCACAATGGACGTTATTACGTCGTCGGCAGGCCGGGCAATGAGTATCAAATCAACCTCCGCAACCAGAGCGGGGGCGACGTGTTGACGGTGATCTCGGTCGATGGCGTCAATGCCGTCACCGGCGAGACCGCCGGCTGGGGTCAGACCGGGTACGTGCTGAACACGAGCGTGGCCGCGGAAATCGCCGGCTGGCGCAAGAGCCAGGATCGCACCGCCGCATTCTACTTCACCCGCCTGCCGGATTCCTACGCGGCGCGCACCGACCGGCCGGACAACGTCGGCGTCATCGGCGTGGCGGTGTTCCGCCGCAAGGACGAACCGCAGCCGGTGCCGTATCCGGCATTCGGCCGCGAAGACGGGAGCAATTCCCACGAAAGCAAGGATGCCGCCAACGAGGCTGCCGCCGGCGCGCTGGCCAAACAGGCACCGGCCGCGGCATTGCGCGATGACGGACTCGATCGCAAGGCCATGCGCAGCGAAAGCCGGCTCGGCACCGGCCACGGCCGCAGTGAATACTCGTATGTCACGTACACCGACTTCGAGCGCGCCACGGAAACGCCGGCCGAGATCATCTCCATTTATTACGACAGCTACAACAATCTGGTGGCGCAGGGCGTGATCCCGTATCAGCCGCTGGCGATCCGGCCGTTCCCCGGCAATTTCGTGCCGGATCCGTGAACCGTGGCGGAGTTGGGCGGGCAGGAAAATAAAGTTTGCGCACAAATGCGGCGGCCTCCGCTACACTGGCGGATGTGGAAGCGGAGGTCGCCGCCGACGAGGATTTGATGTTGCGTTATGCCGCCGGAGAGGCGGCAGCCTTCGATGCGCTCTATGAGCGTCACAAGGGCGGCGTGTACCGCTACCTGCTGCGGCAGTTGCGCGATCAAACGCTGGCGGAGGAGCTGTTCCAGGACATCTGGTTGAATCTCATCAACGCGCGCGGCCGCTACCGCGTGCGGGCGAAATTCACGACCTGGCTGTACACGCTGGCGCGCAACCGGTTGACGGATCATTACCGCCGCCAGAAAGGCGTGGTGGCCATCAGCTTCGACGTGCCGGAAGAGGAAGAGGAGGACAATTTGCAGGAACCTGAGGCCCCCTCATCGGAACAACCGGAGCGGCGGTTGCTGGCGCAGGAACAACTGGCGCGGTTCATTGCGCTGGTCGAAGGCCTGCCGATGGCGCAACGAGAGGCATTCCTGCTGCACGAGGAAGGCGGCCTCGGCATCGATGAGATCGCCGCCGCCACCGGCGTCAACCGCGAGACCGCGAAGAGCCGGTTGCGTTACGCCATCGCCAAACTGAAGGCGGGGATGGATGATTGCCCATGAGCGACGCCCACGACAAGGATCAGGAACTGGAAAATCATCTGCGCGGCGGATCGGCGCTGTCGCAGCACTATGACGCAGCCTCCACCGAGACGCCCTCCACCGAACTGGACGCGCGCATACTTGCCGCCGCCCGGCGCGCGGTGCGTGCCGGGCCCGCGCCGCTGCCGGTGCGCAAGAAACCAATGCGATGGCCAATTCCCCTGGCGACCGCCGCGATCGTCGTTTTAAGCGCCACCGTCATCCTGCGGCTGGCCGAACAGGTGCATCAGCCGCCTGTTGCGACCAGCAACGTCGCGCCGCAGGCTGTTGAAGCCAGACGTGCCGCTGAACAAATTGCACCTGCCGCCGGGATGGATGATCGGAAAAATCGGCTGGATGGCAAGGCGCCGCGCCTGCAAGAAGAGAAAAAAACAGTCGTAACGGTTCCGGCGGCGCCTCCGCAAAATGCCGCCGGTTCGCTGGCGCAGCCCTTGCGCGACCAGTCGCCGTCGAAGGATGCGCAGCCGGCGCAGCAACCGCGGCAGGAGTTGTTCAAGGAATTTAATGCGCCGACGGTGAAACAGGGGATGGAGGAAACCCTGCCGATGGAAGAATCCGCGAAAATGAAGACGGAAGATCGGGCGGCGCCGGCGAGCGAATCCGCGAAGATGGAAATGGAGCGGCTGGCATCGCCGCCCCCCGCCTCATCCCTGGCCGCGCCACGGGCAGTGGCGCGGCCGCAGACTTCGTCATCGGAAGAACCCGTGGTGTTCAAGACGCCTGAATTGTGGCTGGAGCACATTCGGGAACTGCGCAAGGCGGGGAAACTTTCAGAAGCGGAGGCAGGCCTCATCCAATTCAGGAAGGTTTATCCGGACTATGCGTTGCCCGCCGATTTGAAGTGAAAGTGTTCTGAATCTGTCAGCGGCCCTTCAACTGCGTCCACCAGGCCGGCAGACGCAGATCGTTGAAGACATCATCGGTGTCATACGGTTTGATGTCGAGCACCGGCGTGCCGTCATAGGCGTCCAACCGGCGCACCTTGAGCCGGGCACCCTCGCGTGAAAGCAGCTCCACAACTGCGAGACCAATCGGATTGGGTCGGTCGCGGCCGCGGGCGGTGAATACGCCTTGCAGGGGAATGTCTTCACGCCCGCGCGGATGCGTTTGCAGTTTCATCCGTGCGTGGTCGTCGACCTTGTGCATGTAAAACAAAACGAACAGGTGCGACCACGCCTCTATGCCCTCCAGCGCCGGCGCAAAGTCCTCGTCGATGATGATTTCCGACTCCAGCGTGCGGCGTTGCCGGTGGATTTCATTTTCAGCTGCGCCGGTGTGTACGTAACCGATGGGTCGCAGGGTGATCGGGGCCGGTGGAGATTCAGGTCTGGACATTGCCGGTCATTATTTGATGCACATCGTGAGTCATGATGGCGAGGTAGGCCGTCAGCCCCAGATACCAAAGACCGTAGTGGATGCGTGTCTCCACCGGCACGGCGTAATAGTGCGCCGGCATGGTGCTCCCGCCACGCAGGGTGCTGAGCAGCTGCGGCAGGGCCAGGATGGCGATCAGGATCAGCATGGGGCTGGGATTCACCAAAAACAGTCCAAGCAGGATTGGCGCGCCCAGCCACCAGATCTTGGGCGACAGTATCGCGGTGATGCGGCCGCCGTCCATCGGCGACAGCGGGATGAGATTGAACAGGTTGATCATGAACCCGGCGTAAGCGAGCGCCATCAACAGACCGCTTTGCTGCTCGCGCGCCAGCGCGTAACACAACACCGAGGCGATGGTGCCGGCGACCGGCCCGGCGATGCCGACATAGGCCTCGGTCTCCACGTCGTGGGGTATCTCCTTCATCTGGATCCACGCGCCGACGAAGGGGATGAAGGTCGGCGCACCGACCTTGAGCCCGCGCTGCCGCGCGGCGAGGAAGTGCCCCATCTCGTGGAAAAAGATCAGCAGCACGAAACCGACCGAGTAGCGCCATCCAAACAGAAAAGAATAGGTCAACATCGACAGCAACATGGTGCCGCTCGTCGTCAGCACCGGGCCGAGCTTGAGTACCTTCAACAGCAGGAATAGGGCCTTCATGGCGGTTTCAAGAAGGTTTCTTCTTGCCGGTCAGGGTGCGGTAGAGGGCGATCACCGCCGCGGCGATCACGACCCCCAGTTTTTTGAGCAGGATCAGCAACGGGCCGAGCAGGCCGGCCAGCTTGCCGAGCAGCCCGGTCTTGGCGGCGACGCCGGCGACCAAGGCGGCCAGGCCCACGGCGGCAACCTTGTCGGTGGCGCTGTTGAAGTCGGCGTAGCGTTTGCCCTCGACAAAACGCAATTGCTTGAGCAGGGTTTCGACATACGGCTTGCGCTGCGGCAGCTCCTGAAGGCCGGTGACGAGGTTCATGCTGATGTAGCCGTGCCGGCCGAGGCTCAACGTGTTGAAGTTGACGAATTCGTGATCCGCGCTCCTGCCGGTGACGGCCCACAGCACCTTGTTGCTGGCGGAATCGTAGTGCGGTTTCTCCGCCCATCCCGTGACCAGGAGCGGCGGCAGGTTTTTCTCCTTGCGTCGCTCGTTGACCTCCTCCGTTCCCTGCTGCATGGCCTTGAGCATGGCGTCGGCGTCCCAGTTCCTGGCGTCGTCGTCCTTCACGTAGCCGCTGTCGTTGTATTCCAGGAACACGCTCCAGTCGGCGTCGGGATTTTCGGAGATGAGTCCGAGCACGCCATCGACCTCCTTGTGTCCGGCGCTGCGCAGCGCCCGCTTGGTCTGATCGGCGTCGAGAAAAACAAAGCCCGCCGGCAGATCCAGGACGGCCTGATCGGCCAGCGGGATCGACAACGGCCCGGACTTCCAGTGCAGTTCTGTCCCGGCAGCGGGCGGCGCAGTGTCCGCCGCGCCCGTCAATGGCCAGAGGACCGCACACAATAAAACGGCGACGCCGGCGTATGCGCGCATGAAGTCGGGTCAGTTTTTGTCCAGATTCTTTTCAAGCGCTTCGCACAGGGTGCGCAGCACCGTGACGCGGCCGTGGCGCTTGTCATTGGCGGCGACCAGGGTCCATGGCGCGTTGGCGGTGCTGGTGCGCGCCACCATCTCGTCCACCGCCTCTTCATAGGCGCCCCACTGCTTGCGGTTGCGCCAGTCCTCCTCGGTGATTTTGTGGCGCTTGTGGGCCAGACGCTGGCGTTCCTCGAATCGCCGCAACTGCTCCTCGGGAGTGATATGCAGCCAGAATTTCGCCAGGCAAATGCCGTGTTCGCTCAACTGCTCTTCAAAGGCGTTGATCTCACCAAAGGCGCGCCCCCATTCCTCGGGAGTGGCGAATCCCTCCACGCGCTCGACCAGCACCCGCCCGTACCAGGAACGGTCGTAGATGGTCATGTAGCCGGCGCGCGGCAGGTGCCGCCAGAATCGCCACAGGTAATGTTGTGCCCGTTCTTCGTCGGTGGGCGCCGCGACCGGAATCACCTGGATGAGGCGCGCGTCCGTGGACGCGGCGACACGGCGGATGGCGCCGCCCTTGCCGGCGGCATCCCAGCCCTCGAACAACGCCACGCTCGAACGTTTCTTCTGCCAGGCCTTCCATGTAAGTTTGTTCAACCGGCTCTGCAACTCGGCCAGCTCGCGCTCATACTGCTCGACCGTGAGCCTGGCCGAGGCGTTCACCGTGTCCAGTATGGTGCGGCGGCCGTGCGCCGGCCGCTCGGCCTTCTCCGACTCCGGTTTCTCTGCCTTGGTCTTGGCGGCACGCGCCGACAATTTTTGCTCGATTGTTTTCAGCAGCAATTGACCGGTGATCAGATCGCGGTGCCGCGCGTCCTTTGCATCCACGATGTGCCACGGCGCGTTGCCGGTATCCGTCGCCCGTATGGCCTCTTCGGAGACCTTGGCAAAACGGTTGTACATTTTATTAAAGCGTTTTTCCCAGGGCGTCAGTTTTCGTTTTTGTTTGCGCAGGGTTTTTTCCAGTCGCCGGGCCTGCTCCTTCTTCGAAATGTGAAACCAGAGCTTGACCAGCAGGGCGCCGCCGTCCGTCAGGGTGCGTTCCAGCATCGTGATCTGCGTCAGTTCGGCATGATAGGCGGTGCGACCAGACTCACGGAACGCGCGCTGGACGATGGGATTGGTGTACCAGCTGCCGAAGAGTATGCCGATGGTGCCTGCCGGCGGCAGCCTGCGCCAGAAGCGCCAGTGCCGCGGCCGCTCGCGTTCCTCGTCGCTTTCGTCCCAGAACGCCACCGAGCGGATGCCGCGGGCGTCCAGCCATTCGCACAGCCGGTTGACCACTTCGCTTTTACCGGCCGCTTCCACGCCGGACACGATCACGATGACCGGGAATTTGGCCTCGCGCAACTGCCGCTGCGCCTCCAGCAGCCGCGCCCGCAACTGGGGTTCGGCCTTGGCGAACTCCGCCTTGCTGACCTTTTGTCCGACCTCCGCTGTTTCAAACATGCCCGCCTCCTTGTCCCGCCCCATGAGCAGGATACGTCCTGATATTAGTTGCTCATGAAGGCCCGCCCTTGTCAATGTATGGATTTGATCCATATCAACCGGCGCAGCGCTACAATGCGTCTTCGCCACCCATCCTGGTCCCCCATGCCGCTGAGCCCATTCCATCCCGCTGTCGCCGGCTGGTTCGAACGCACTTTCAGTGCGGCCACCGACTGCCAGCAGCAGGCCTGGCCGGCGATCCGCAGCCGGCGCCACGCCCTGATCGCGGCGCCGACCGGCTCCGGCAAGACGCTGGCGGCGTTCCTGTGCGCCATCGACGATCTGGTGCGTCAGGGATTGGACGCTGGATTGGAGGATAAACCGCAGGTGGTGTACGTCTCGCCGTTGCGCGCGCTCAGCAATGACGTGCAGCGCAACCTCATGGCGCCGCTGGCCGGCATCCGCGACGAACTCCTGCAGAGCGGGCTTTCGGACGTCGACGTCCGCACCTTCGTGCGCACCGGCGACACGCCCGCCGCCAGCCGCGCGCTGATGAAGCGCCATCCGCCGCACATCATCGTCACCACGCCTGAATCCCTCTATCTGCTGCTGACCAGTGACAGCGGCAGTAAATTATTGGAGAGCGTGAAGACCGTCATCGTCGATGAAATCCACGCCATCATCGGCAGCAAGCGCGGCGCCCACCTGAGCCTGAGCCTGGAGCGGCTGGCGGCGCTGACAGCAGAACCGCCGGTGCGCATCGGCCTGTCCGCGACGCAACGCCCCATCGAAGCAGCGGCGGCATTCCTGACCGGCGCCGATGATCGCGGCGCGCCGCTGCCGTGCGCGGTGATTGACCTTGGTCACCGCCGGCAGCGCGACCTCGCCATCGAAATGCCGCGCGCGCCGCTCGAGGCCGTGATGTCCGGCGAGGTATGGAATGAAACCTACGATCGATTGACGGAACTCGTACGCGAACATCGAAGCACGCTGGTATTCGTCAACACCCGGCGGCTGGCCGAGCGGCTGGCCCGGCATTTGAGCGAACGATTGGGCGAGGAGGCGGTGACGGCCCATCACGGCTCGCTTTCGCGCGAGCAGCGTTTCAGCGCCGAACAACGGCTGAAGGACGGCAAGCTGCGCGTGCTGGTGGCGACGGCCTCGCTCGAACTCGGCATCGATATCGGACAGGTCGATCTGGTATGCCAGATCGGCACGACGCGATCCATCAGTACCTTCCTGCAACGCGCCGGCCGCGCCGGCCATGCCGTGCATGGCACGCCGAAGGCACGGCTGTTTCCGTTGAGCCGTGATGAGCTGGTGGAGGGCATCGCGCTGCTCGATGCGGTGCGGCGTGGCGAACTCGACGCATTGCGGCTGCTGGAGGCGCCGCTGGACGTGCTGGCACAACAGATCGTCGCCACCGTGGCGATGCGCGAATGGGATGAACAGGCATTGTACGGGCTGGCGCGCCGGGCCTGGCCTTACCGCAACCTCAATCGCGATGATTTCGACGCGGTGGTGCGCATGCTGGCGGAGGGCATCAGCGCGCGGCGCGGACGCATGTCGGCCTATCTGCACCGCGACGCCGTCAACGGCGTGCTGCGGGCCCGCCGCGGCGCGAAACTGACGGCGGTGACCTGCGGCGGCGCCATTCCCGACAACGCCGACTACGAGGTGCGCGAGCAGCCACAGGATGTTTTCGTCGGCACCGTCAACGAGGACTTCGCCGTCGAAAGCATGGCGGGCGACATCTTCCAGCTCGGCAACACCTCCTGGCGCATCCAGCGCGTCGAGCCCGGCGTGGTGCGCGTGGAAAACGCACACGGCCAGCCGCCGACCATTCCGTTCTGGATCGGCGAGGCGCCGGCGCGCACGGCGGAATTGTCGCTGGCGGTCTCGCGCCTGCGCGCCAGTCTGGCGCGGCAGTTTGCCGCCGCGGGCGGCGACGTCGCGCAAATCTGCGCGTCGGCGGCCACAGGGTTGATGGCGCAGACCGGTGTCGGCGAGCCGGCGGCGCGGCAGGCCGTCGATTATCTGTGGTGCGCCTGGCGGGCGCTGGGCGCGCTGCCCACGCGCGAGCAGCCCATCCTTGAACGGTTCTTTGATGAGTCCGGCGGCATGCAACTGGTGTTGCACGCGCCTTACGGCGGCCGCCTCAACCGCGCCTGGGGTTTGAGCCTGCGCAAATGTTTTTGCCGCCAGTTCAATTTCGAACTGCAGGCGGCGGCGACCGAGGACGCGATCGTGCTGTCGCTCGGCGAAACACACAGCTTCCCGCTGGAAGACGTCTGGCGTTACCTGAATTCCGCCTCGGTGCACGACGTCCTGACGCAGGCGGTGCTGGACGCGCCGCTGTTCAATGCGCGCTGGCGGTGGGTGGCGGCGGTGGCGCTGGCGATCCCGCGTTTCCGCGGCGGCAGCAAGGTCCCGCCGCGTTTGCAGCGCATGCTGGCGGAGGATTTGTCCGCCGTCGTGTTCCCGGATCAACTGGCCTGCCTCGAAAACGTCGCCGGCCGCCGCCAGATTCCCGATCATCCCCTGGTCGCACAGACGCTGCGCGATTGCCTGACCGAGGCGATGGACATCGACGGCCTGGAACGATTGCTCAAGAACATGGAACGGGGCGCGGTGGCGGGGCTGGCGCGCGATCTCACCACGCCGTCGCCGCTGGCGGCGGAGATTTTGAACGCGCGGCCGTACGCCTTTCTCGACGACGCGCCGCTGGAGGAGCGCCGCACGCAGGCGGTCATCAGCCGGCGCTGGTTCGACCCGCGATCGGCCTCCGATTTATCGCAGCTCGATCCCGAGGCCATCGCGCGCGTGCGCGCCGAGGCGTGGCCGGATTTTTCCAGCGCGGATGAGTTGCATGACGCGCTGTTGAGTTACGGGTTTCTGGCAGAGCCGGAATTGTCCGATGGCGGCCCGCTGCTGAAGGAATTGCGCGACGCGCGACGCGCGTGGCGGATGGAAGGACACGGCGGCGCGCCGCTGTGGATCGCGGTGGAGCGCCTGCCGCGTTTTGCCGCGCTTTTTCCCGCGTTGAAACACGATATGACGGTGCCCGCGGACTACACGCGTGAATCCTGGACGCCGGAGACGGGGCTTCCGGCCGTGCTCCGCGATCGATTGCAGGCGCTGGGGCCGGTGACCGCGATGCAACTGGCGGCGCCCCTAGGCTTGCCGGCCGCCGCCATCGCCACGGCGCTTGCGCAATTGGAGGCGGAGGGGTTCATCATGCGCGGCCGTTTCACGCCCGGGGCAGCGGACGAGGAATGGTGCGAACGACGGCTGCTGGCGCGCATTCATCGTTACACTGTCGAGCAACTGCGCGCGCAAATCGCGCCGGTCAGCGCCAGCAGCTATCTGCGATTCCTGTTCCGCTGGCAGCACGTCGATCCGGAAGGCCGGCGGGAGGGCGTGCGGGCGCTGGCCGCCGTGTTGGGACAATTGGAGGGTTTCATCGCTCCGGCGGGGGCGTGGGAGCAGGCCATACTGCCGGTCCGCGTCCGTGATTATCATCCCGGCATGGTGGACGAACTGGGCCTGTCCGGCCGGTACGGCTGGGCGCGTCCGGTGCCGGCGTCGCCGTCTGCCGCCACGGCGGTGCAGGTGATACCGGTGGCGTTCTTCAGCCGCCGCCTGATGTCCTTGTGGCGCGGCGTTTATGCCCACGCGTCGCCCGCCGGTTCCACGAAATTGTCGGCCAATGCGGCGCGGGTGTTGGATGCATTGCGCGGGCAGGGCGCCGCGTTCACCGATGATCTGATCGACGCCGCCGGTCTTCTCGCCGCACAGGTCGAGGAGGCGCTGGTGGAATTGATTGCCGCGGGCCGGGTGACGGCCGACAGCTTCGGTTCGCTCCGCTCACTCGCGCGCCGTGGCGAACGGCGTCGCCGCCGCCGCGCTGAAGGTTGGACGCACAGCGGGCGCTGGGTGGCGCTCCCGCCCGTGACCGCGGACGCGCTCACGCCGGATGCCACGGAAATGGTGGCGCGCACCATGCTGGGGCGTTACGGCGTGGTGTTCCGGCGATTGTGCGAGCGGGAACCGGAACTGCCGCCCTGGCGTCTGTTGCTCGACTGTTTGCGGCGTCTGGAAGCGCGCGGCGAAATTCGAGGCGGGCGTTTCATCGCCGGTTTCGCCGGCGAGCAATTCGCCCTGAACGAAGCGGTGGCCGAATTGCGGCATGCCGTGCCGGCCGCTGCGGAAATGGATCGGTGGGTGGTGCTTTCGGCCGCTGACCCGCTGAATTTGGTCGGTCTGCTCACACCCGGACCGCGCGTGCCGGCGGTGACGGCGCATCGCATGTTGTATGAGGACGGCATGCCGATCGCCAGCCTCAAGGGGGGTGAAGTTCAATATTATGTTGAGGTCGAGGCGCGGAAAACCTGGCAGATCCGCGACCGGCTTGCCGGACCGCTGGCGCCCGCCTCTGAACGTACGCGGGGGAGGCATCCGCGCCCAAGGATTTATTGACCACCCGCGCCCGGCGGTTTTTGTTCATGGCTGTATTGAAAGGTTATTATAAGCGGCTTATGGCTGCGGCACCCACACAAAAAACAACGACGGGCGGTGGCATTGAACATCGGGCCCATCCGCGCTACGCGGTCAACATCAGCGCCCTGCTGACCGGCCGCGGCTTCGAATCCAGGGTGTGCACCATCCGCGATTTCTGCGCGGTCGGCATGTTCATTTCCTTTGAGTCCACCGGCGGCAACGTGGCCTTCTCTTCGCAGCAACCGATCACGGCCGGCGAGACGGTGCAGGTGCATTTCTTCCTCAAGGTGGGGACCCGCGACCTGACCTTCGACATGGCGGCCAAGGTGGAGCGGGTGTTGCCCACGGGCATCGGCGTGCAATTGATCAACCCGCATCCTGATTCCATCGATGCCCTGATGCACGCCGCGCGCACGGGGCAACCGGCGACGCGAGCCGACGACCAGAAGGCGTCGCCGGCCGTTGCCGCCATGCCGGCGGTGGATCGCGCGCGCCTCCGGAAACTGGTGCAGGACACCTTGAACCGCGAATGCAACCGCTGGTTCACCACGTTCTTCAAGAAGGCGGAGGAAACACTTTTCGTTGCCTCCCGTGAATCCACCGTCGCCGCCGATCAGCGCCTGTATTGGGACACCAGCGGCCTCATCAAATCGAAGCGTCAGACGATTGAAGAGGAGGTGCAGAAGACGCTCAACGAACAGCTGGACAACGTCGGCACGGGCCAGACCAAACCGTCGGCGGGCGCCGGTAAAAAAGAGTCGACATATTCCGGCGTCGAACTGTCCCTCGTCGAGTCGCGCGAATTCGAGGAATTCCTGACTGTGAACGAGGCCATCGACAAGGCCGAGACCCTCTACAAGGCCAAGCTCAATGAACTGGAGCTGCGATTGTCGCAGATCTACGGGCTGACCATAGACATGGTCAACAATCCCATCGGCCCCCGCGCCGTGACCCGGGCCTTCAGCGACGCCGTTGCCATGGCGGGCATCGAGGGAAATCCGATGCGTTTTGTCCTGCAAGCCCTGCAGGAGACGGTCATCGCCGATCTCAACGCATTTTACGAGTCGATCAACGCTGGGTTGAAGCGCCAGGGCGTGGGGTTGCCGCAGGCCGCGAAGCCCAAACCCAAGATCGTTCACACCCGCGCGCGGCCGGGAGCGTCCGCCGCCGCGCCCGCACCTGCGCCGTCCGCGCCCTCTCCAGATCACGCGACTCCGATGCCGGAGGGAATAGGCGGCACAGCCGCCATGCCCGCGACTGGCGGCCAGTGGCCTGGCGGGGCCGTGTCACCGCCGCCGGGAGGGCAATGGCCGGGTATGGCAACACCGTCGCCTGCCGGTCAGTGGCCAAGCGGAGCAATGCCCGGAGGCCAGTGGCCCGGGGGAGCAGCGCCTCCGTCACCCGGGGGACAATGGCCGGGTGTGGCGGCGCCATCACCAGCGGCCGCGCCGTCGGGCGCGCCCCCGGCACCGTGGGGCGGCGTGGCGACGCCGCCGCTTGGAGTGGTCCCGGCCGGCTATGTGCCGCCGAAGCCTGGAAGTTTCCGCGTGGCGCAAAATCTGCTGGATCTGCAACGGCAATTTCAGGCGCCTGCAGCGCCGCTGTCGGGCGCGCCGGCCGCCGGCATGGAATCGACGATACCGCTGTCAGGCGCGCCGGCCGCCGAGATGACGGCGACGCTGCAGGAATTGCAGAACGCCCTGGAATCGGTCAACCCCGCGAGCCTGGAGCGATCCGATGGCTTGCTGCCGGCGGATTACCGCCAGCTTCTCGGTGCCGCGGTGGCGGCGCAATCCCGGAGCAAGACACCCAAACAGTTGAGCGATCACGATTGGGACGCCCTGCAACTGGTGGTCGAAATCTTCAATGCCATGATCAATGACCCGCGGGTCAACGATGACGTCAAGCCGTTGCTTCGCCGCCTGCGCACCCCGGTGAATCAGATCGCACTCTCCGATCCCTCCTTCTTCGAGAATCCGGAACATCCAGCCCGTCTGGTGTTGAATAAAATCACGTCGGTGTCCGGTATCAGCAAGGATCCCAACGATCCGGTGCGCCAGCGTCTGGACGACATCGTCAAGCTTCTCACCCGCACCGGCCGCCAGCATCCCGCCGCCTTTGCCGAAGTGGCGTCCGAACTGGACGCCATCATCCAGGAGCAGAAGCAAAAGTACGAAGCCAACATCGCTGAGCTGATCAAGGCCAGCGAGGAACAGCAGCAGGTGATCAGGGCGCGCCGCAAGGCGGCGGGGGAACCGTCGAAACCCCAGGTCAGTTTGAGCGGCGAATGGATGGAGTGGCTGAATCGCGCCAAACGGCTCAAGGTGGGCGATCGGCTGGAGCTCATCAGCGGATCGCAAAAGCAGCGGGTGGGTCTGGCCTGGGTCGGCGAGGATCAGAGTAGTTTCGTGTTGTCCGACACGCTCGGCCGGAGGGTGGCCAACCTGGGCATACAGGAGCTGGCCATGCAATTGCGACGCGGTTCCGCCAAGGTGTTGCAACAGGACGCCCTGCCCGCCGTCGAGCGCGGCATGTTTGCCTCCATGCAGAAGTTGCACGAGCAGCTGGGCCAGCGCGTCAATTCGGATTCGCAGACGCAATTGCTGAATGAAAAAACCTTCCATCATGAAATTGAAAAGGCGCTGCAAGCGGCGCAGCATGACAACATCAGCCATGCGCTGGCCATCCTTACCGCGTCGCCGCCCCCCAATGCCGCGTCGACGAATAAAACTGAATTGATCGCGGAACTGGCGGCGCGCCTGCGGGCGCAGGCCGGCGCGGAAGCGCGTCTCGGCCGGGCGGGTGAGGATCGGCTCGGCGTGTTGTTGATGGACGTTTCCCAGGGACAGGGTTATGAGATGGTCGAGCGTTTGCGCGCCGCCCTGTCCGAAAAACCGTGGAAGGAAAACAAATTGACGGTCAGCGCCGGCATGGCCCTCTTCGGGTCCGATGTCCACACAGTTGACTGCATATGGCAGGCCGCCGACAAGGCGCTGGAATTCGCCTTGCAGACGGGCGGCGTGACCCGCATCGTGCATGCGGAGGATGCCGATCAGGCCGCGGCCAGGTCGCGCGAATTGCTCGCGGAGCAGCTCACCAAGGCGCTGGCGGATGACAAATTGCAGTTGGCAGCGATGCGAGTGGTGCCGCAGCGCCCGGATGCGCGCCTGCCCGAGCATCTGGAACTGCTCGCCACACTCAAACTGGATGCCGGCATTCAGGTGGAGCCGGCGGCGTTGCGGCGGGCGGCCGAACAATCCAAATCCGATCACGAACTGGATCGCTGGCTGATACGCGCCGCCCTGAATTGGGCGGCGTCCAACATTGAGAGCATGCCCAGTCAGGGCTGGATCATCCTGCGGTTGTCGCCGGCCTCGTTGCACGATCCCGAGATGACGTCCCATATCACCAACATTCTGATGGAAAGCGCGGTGCCACCGGGGCGGCTGTGTTTTGAACTGGCCCGCACCACGGAGCTGGGCCAGCGTTCGGAGGCCGATGAACTGGTGCGGGCCCTGCGTGAATTCGGCTGTCATTTCATCTTCGGGGATTTTGGCAGCGGGCGATCGTCCTTCGCCAATGCCAAGGACCTGCAAATCGAGCTGCTCAAGATCGGCGATCTGGGGAGCCGCGACATCATCAACGATCGCGCCGATGCCGCGCTGGTGCGCTCGACCGTGGAGATGGCGCATTTTGTCGGCATACCCGTCATCGCCGACCCAGTGGACAAGCCGGCCGCGCTCGCCCTGCTGCGCGAACTGGGCGTGGAATATGTGCAGGGCACGGCGGTGGCGGCACTGCAACCCCTGTAATCACAAGGATACGCCGTGGACGATCAGACGCCGGAATACATCGGCAAATACAAAATCGTCGGCATCGCCGGCCGCGGCGCCATGGGCGTGGTCTACATCGGTCACGATCAGCTGCTGGATCGCAAGGTCGCCATCAAGGTGGCCACCAAGGCCGACATGGGCGATGAGCAGGCCGCCCGCCAGGCGTTCAAAATGTTTCTGAATGAGGCGCAGACGGCCGGCGCGCTGGATCACACCCACATCCTCAAGGTGTATGACGCGGCCGAACTCGACAACGGCATGTATATGGTGATGGAGTATGTCGACGGCGCGGACACACTCAAATCCTTCATCGAGCCCGGCAAGCTGCTGCCCGTCGACGTGCTGACCGGATATTTCCGCCAGTGCGCGGACGCGCTGGACTACGCCCACGGCCGCGGCGTCGTGCATCGCGACATCAAGCCCGCCAACCTCATGCTCACGAGCGACGGCAAGGTCAAGATCGGCGACTTTGGCATCGCCCGGCGCGTGCAGGCCGACCAGACCCAGGTCATGGGCTGGTTCGGTTCGCCCATGTACATGTCGCCGGAACAGGCGCGCGATGAGGAAATCACCGGCCAGTCCGATCTGTTCTCGCTGGGTTCGGTGATGTACGAACTGCTGAGCGGTTCGCCGCCGTTCGTCGCGCGCGGCATTTCCGGGTTGATCCACAAGGTGTTGCATGAGGAGCCCAAACCGCTGCGCGAACGGCGGCCGGAGGTGCCGGAAAAACTGGCGGCCATCGTCCACCGCTGCCTGCAAAAGGACAAGGACAAGCGTTATCAGACCGGCGCCGAAATCGTCCGCGATCTGGACGCCTTTCTCGCCGGCGGAGAGGCCGAGCCGGAACCCTCGGCCGAGGAGAAACTTGAGCTGCTGAAGGCGCTGTCCTTTTTTGAGGGGTACTCGCCGGCAATGATCAAGGAAGTGCTGAAGGTGGCGCAGTGGAGGTTTTTCTCCGCCGATTCTGTGCTGGTCCGGGAGGATTATCAGGAGCCGGGGTTCTTCATCATCGCCGAGGGGCAATTGAGCGTGTCGCGCGATGACCGTCAGGTTGGCGCGGTGCAGGCGGGGGAATGCGCGGGCGAGATTGGATATCTGACGGGTGAGAAACGACCCATCACCGTCAAGGCGCTTACCAAGGTCAAGGCATTTTTCATCGAGGCCAAGCTGACTGATTGGGCCTCCCTGCCGCTGCAAATGCGCCTTCAACGCTCGTTTCAATCGGTGCTCATCGATCACCTGATACAGGCCTATGAGCGCCTGGCGCGTTACAAGGCTTAAAATCGTGTCCATGGGAAAGATCGTTCATGAAAATCGTGCTTGCGCCGGATTCATTCAAGGAGAATCTCACTTCACTGGAGGTGGCCGGTGAGATCGAAAAGGGCATACGGCGGGTGTTTCCGAAGGCCCGCTGCGTCAAGGTGCCGGTGGCCGACGGCGGCGAGGGCACCGTGCAGTCGCTGGTGGACGCGACCGGCGGCCGCCTGGTGCGCTGCCGGGTCAAGGCACCGCTCGGCAACATCGTGACCGCGCGCTACGGTCTGCTCGGCGATGGGCGCACCGCGATCATCGAAATGGCCGAGGCCTCCGGACTGCATCTGGTGCCACGCGGTCGGCGCAACCCCATGCTGACCAGCACCTATGGTACGGGCCAGCTGCTGCTGGATGCGTTGCGCCGCGGCGTGCGCACCATCATCATCGGCATTGGCGGCTCGGCGACGAACGACGGCGGCGCCGGCATGGCCCAGGCACTGGGCGCGCGTTTTCTGGACGGGAGGGGCCGGCCTATTGCCGGGACCGCCCGCGGCGGTATGCTCGACAAGATTCGCGCCATAGATGTCAGCGGCATGAACGCGCGCCTGCGCCGCGTGAAAATCATGGTTGCGTGCGATGTGACCAATCCGTTGTACGGACCGCGGGGCGCCTCGCATGTGTACGGCCGGCAAAAGGGCGCGACGCCGGTGATGGCAGCAAAGCTGGACCGCAATCTCCGGCATTTTGCGAGGCTCATCCGGCGCGATCTCGGCACGGACGTCTCCCGGCGGCCCGGCGCCGGCGCCGCCGGCGGCCTGGGCGCGGGCCTCATGGCCTTCACCCGCGCGCAACTCAAGCGCGGCATTGAACTCGTGATCAAGGCCACCCGACTCGAGTCGCATATGAAAGGCGCCGATCTCGCCATCACCGGCGAGGGGCGCGTGGATTTCCAGACCGCCTTCGGCAAGACCCCCTCGGGCGTCGCCAAGGCGGCGCGGCGTCACGGCGTGCCGGTCGTCGCCATCGGCGGCGGGCTTGCGGATGACGCCCGCGGCGTGTTCGCGCACGGCATCGACGGCCTGGAGTCGGCCACGCCCGACGCCATGCCATTGGAGGAGGCCATCCGCAAGTCACGGCAGTATCTGCAGGATGCCGGCGAGCGTGTTGCCCGGCTTATTTTGATCGGGCGTCGCATGCGACGCCCGCGGAAACGGTGATGCCATGAACAACCGCGATCAGCTCATTGATCTCATGGCCGCGCACAAGCTGGAGCGCCGTGACGTGGCGGAACTGGTGCATGTCACCATCGACACGGTGCATGACTGGTTGCTGCCGATGGAATCGCATGGCCGCGTGGACATCCCGGACATGGCCATCGAATTGCTGACCCTGAAGCTTGCAGCCCGCGGGCAACCACCGGTGTGACTTAATGAATGGTGAGGAATTGCGGCGGCAGGAAGGTGCCGTGCGCGGAGACGTCGGTCAGGCGGGCCACGTTGTCGCTGATCGGCTCGATGATGACGTGCTGCCGTGAAATGGAACGGAAATCGTTGTTCAGGGTCACGTCGCTGCCGCGTTGCCGCCCCAGCACGTTTTTGCCAGGGTGCAGCAGATAGAAGTTGCCGTGTTCATCGACCAGCCGGTAAGTCTTGCCGGCAAATAATTTGAAGTGATGGCGGGCGAGCAGCAGGTCCACCGGTTTGCCGGCCTCCAGGCGCAGCAACACCGCCTGCCCATGCGGGAGGCGCTCGAAGGGGTTGTACAACCGGGAGGGTTCGGCGGGCGGCGGCGCCTCTTCGAAGATGGCGGTTTCCCCGGTATCGACGACCGCGGGCGCTGCCGCGTGTGTCTTCGGCGACTCCTCAGCGGGCAGGTTGGTCTTGAACTCGAAGAGGTCCTGCATCAGTTCGTGCCGCGTGCTCAGGTATTGCAGATATTTGGCGAGCGCGATGCGGCGGTAGGCGTCGCGTTCGTCACCGCCTTCCCGGAGCGCAGTGATGATCTCGCGCCAATGGTAATCCGTGGAAAATTGTTCCGGCTCCAGTTCCCGGAGCAACGTGCCGGCGGCAGCCGGATTCGCCAAACAGGCCTTCACGATCTCCAGGAAGCGCCCCTCGACGCTTTTTAGATTGATGACCTCCTTGTACAGCATCGCCGGCGGCTGTTGCATCCACTCCATCAATTTGTTGACCGGCAGAAATTTGCGGCCGGCAAGGGCGAATTCAAAATCGAGGGGGTTGTGAAAACAATATTCGCGCCCTTCGATTGTCAAATGCAGGCTCGCCGACGGCCGTATCAACCGCCGCAAACTTTTTCCCATTCGCTTCAGGAATTGAATCATACGGGTCACCGCGTCACGCCGCGATTCCGGGCGGGGAAAATGTAATCATTTCAAGATCCCGCGTCAACTTGTTGAAGCGCGGCGCGGGATCAGGATTGCGAGCCTTTGATCTCGAAGAAACGCTTGCCTGTGGCAAAGGTGTCCGGTTCGAGGATGGATTCCGAACCCGCCGATTCCACGGCCGCCACCGGCGCATGGTTTTTACCCAGATTTCGCACCAGCAGACGCCGGCGATCCGGTGCCAGCAGTATCCGATCATAGGCGGCCAGCAGATCTTCTTTACTCATGCGCAACACCGCCTGAACGATCTGTTCTCGGGTGTCGAAGTGGTACTGCTGCAGGTCGAGTTCCTTCCAGTAGCGATCAGTACGCGTCGTCAGGCTGTCATCCTGCGTCAGGATGCGCGCAATGACGCCCTGTTTCTGACGCCGGAATTCGGCGTCGCTCATGGCGGCCAGACGCGGGCGGTAATCGCGCAAAAAAGTCTCGATGTGCTGCTCCAAAGCGGCCGCCGACACGCGGGGGGACTGCACGAGAAAGACCATGCCCGGTACATCGAGGAGCGGCAGCGTACTCGCCGATACCACGTAACCCAGCTGCTGCTCCGTGCGCAGATCACTGTAGAAAGGCGCGCTCACCACCTGGGCCAGCAACTCCACGCGCGCGTGGCTCCCGGCGGTTTGATCCTCGCCCTGGAAATAGGCGGCGAGGGAGGAATCCGGATGATCGATGGAAAGGTCGCGGACATAACGCACGCCGTCATTCAGACGCACGACCTTGGCGCTGGCCACCGTCACCGGTTGCGCCGGTTGCACCAGTTCCTTCTGCAAGATCGCAGCCAGGGCGATGGCATGGGGGCGATCCAGATTGCCGTGGGCCATGGCGATGACATAGACCCTGCTCAACAGCTGTGGAATGAAGGCACGGAGATCTGCGGGCGTCAGCGACTGCCCGGCCCGGATCCGATCCTCCTCACTCCAGGAGGGACGCACCAGCAGCTTGGACACCTCGCCCATGGTTTGCTCGTAGGGATCCTCGCGGCGCACGTTGGCCAGTTCGCGGAGATAGACATCCTTGATCGCCGCGAAGCGCGCCCCGTCGATCTCGGGCGTGCGCAGGGTGCGGGCGATCTGCTCCAACAGCAGGGCCTGCTTGTCGTTGTATCCGGAGATGCGCACCGTGAAACCGCGGACATGCGGGTATATTTTATAGCTCAGCCCCGCCAGTTGCGCGGGGTAGGCGTATTCGTTCAATTGATCGCTGATGAGGCGTGTGTACAGCGTGGTAAGGGCGGAGTGGGCGGCGCTGTCGTTGGCCACCGGCGATCGCACGGAAAAATAAAAATCCGCGATCGGCAGGCGGAAAAAGTCATCCTGCTTGAACCACAATTCGAACCCCGGTTGCTGGTCGATGCGCGCCGGCACCGGCGTGACATCCGCCGCCAGCGGCAGCACCGCGGTGTTTTCGGGAATGAACGGGTTCTTCTCCGGCAGGACCAGCGCCGTGTCCACCGTGGAATTCCGCCATGTCGCCAGTTGCTGCGGCGAAGGGTGCACCACCTGGTAGGCGGTGTGATACCAGGGGTCCTGCCTGTCCATCTTCGGGCCGTGCGCAAGCACCGCGACGATGGCGTTTCCCGGCGTCAGCTTGTCGAGGTAGCCGCGGATCAGGGATTCATCATAATGTTCCATGAGAAAGTCGGCGCGCAGCACGTCGCGGACGTCCACCCGCTGCAAGTCCCCGGCGAGCGCGATCACGGTTTCCAGCGGCGGCGGGTCCTGTTGGAATTCAAAGCCGATCTCGGCCAGCCGGGCCTGCTCCTGGTAGCGCCAGGCTTCGACGCCGTGCGCGCGCAGCAGGGCGATGTCCTGGAACACCAGTCCCACCACGTCATCCGCGTGCGCCAGCCCCGTCTCGCTCAGCTTGATCGAGACGGCGAATGCCGATTCGGTGCGGTTGTCCACCACGGTGCCGGCGGACAGCTGATCGCCCCAGCCGCGTTTTTTGAGCAGCGACAGCAGGCTGCCCGGTCCTTCGTGACCCAGCAGGTTGCCGATGTAGTACAGCGGTTTGCTGCGATAGTGGCTGCGCACCTCCGGCAGTGGAAAGATCAATTGCAGTTCGCGTTCATCCTTGACCGGTTCGATGTTGACGCGCACCGGAAGCTGTCCCGCCAGTACGGGCGGCACGTTCACCTGGCGGGGTTCCGCGCCGGTGTTGCGCACGGCGCTGAATCTTTCCGTCACCCAGCGCTTGAGCACCGGCAGCGGCTCGGCGCCGAGCACCGTCAGCGTCATCAGGTTGGCGGAATAATGGTCGTGGTAGAAGCGCAGCAGTTCATCGCGCACCGGCCGGCCATCGCGGTCGGCCAGCGTGGTCAGGTTGCCGACCGTGAAGCGCGACATCGGGTGCGCGGGATTGAGCAGTTGCTGGAGCACGGAATAGCCGCGCCTCTCGTCCTCCTTGATGCGCGCCTGGTATTCCGAGTCCACGGCGTTTTTCTCGCGCGCGACATATTCCGCGGTGAACAGCGGCGCGATGAAAAACTGGCTGAATCGATCCAACGCCGGTTCGAGATAGCGCTTGTCGATGTCGAAATGAAAATTGGTTTCCTCATAAGCGGTGAAGGCGTTGTGATTGCCGCCGTGCGCGGTGATGAAGTCCTGGTATTCGCCCGCCTGCGGATATTTTTGGGTGCCCAGGAACAACATGTGCTCCAGGAAGTGCGCCAGCCCCAGGCGATCATCGGGATCGCTGCTGCTGCCGATGCCGACCTCCAATGCCGCCGCCGCCCGATCCGTCTTGGCGTCGGAAATGAGCAGCACGCGCATCTTGTTGGGAAGTTCGAGGTATTCGTATTGACGCTGGTCATGCGGGCTCTGAACAATCGTCTCCGCCGGCGGTGCGAGCGCCTGGGCTGTGCCGCCAAACAGGCCCAGTACCGCCGCAAGCAGGATTGAAAAGCGGCGTGACAGGATGGAAAAATTGCGCATGGCGGTTATGTCCGGGGCGTGGCAATCAAGGTTGGACAACGGAGTCACGCCGGGGTTCGCCATCGCCGGAAATCTTTGGGATACACGCTATCCCCGCCGCGTAATGGTGAGTATGAACGGTGTCCAGGCAAGCAGCATCAGAATCCACAGCCCGATTTCCAGGCGGATCACGCGCCGGTAACGGGCGCGGACGGTGTTCTCCATATCGGCCATGAACACACAGGCCATGGTGATGTCGAGCGGCAGGCTGAAGGCGAGCATGGCCATGAAGGTGGGGGCGATGACGGAGGGCCACAAATGCCAGCCGCGCTGCAATTTCATGTCCGCCAGCGGTGCACAGGCAATGACCAGCAGGGTCACGCACACGAGCAAAAACCGCAACCAGCCCAGATCGGCAATCAGGCGTCTTAGCATTCGATTTGACGTTCAGGGTTTCCGTCCCATGGGGAGGGTAAATCATGGCCCGCCATTCAATGAGTAGCATAACATTGTCAAGGAGTGGATGGTAAAGGACATGGCCGCTATGCTGTTCAATAATTATTCTCGGGGAACGCCCGCATAAGGTGGAGATTTCTGGCACAGGGATGTGCCACCGTTTTCAATGGCGTTCAGACATTGAAAATCGGAGGCCGGGGAAGGCGCGTTTTTTTGCCGGCCGAACCCTGAGAAGTCCATGTTGGACATATTTCAGAGCTTACTCAAGAAACGGAGGCGCGTTGAAATTTTCCCTGTTCGGACAGCGGCTCGGCGGCCGTTCGGCCATCCGCGAGTTGATGGAGGATCTGGGCACAGCGCTCACCGGTGGCCGCGAGGTGTGCATGCTGGGCGGCGGTAATCCCGCCCACATTCCGGCGGTGCTGGAACGGTTGCGCGAACGCTGGCTGGAGATGGCGCAAGACTCCGCCGTCTTTGCCCGCATGATCGGCGATTATGACGCGCCCCAGGGCGAGCGCGGGTTCATCGAGGCGCTGGCCGATCTGTTACGGCGCACCTATGGCTGGACGCTGAATCCGCGCAATATCCTGCTTACGCACGGCAGCCAGTCGGCGTTTTTCCTGCTCTTCAATCTGTTCGCCGGTCCACACGCCGATGGCAGGCTGCGCCGCATTTTTCTGCCGCTGACGCCGGAGTACGTCGGCTACGGTGACATCGGCGTACATGAGGACTTTTTAATTGCCCGACGGCCGCGGATAACCCTGCTGGATGCGCCCTATTTCAAATACCACCTCGACCTGCACGACCTGCCGGCGGCGGAGGAGGTCGGCGCGATCTGCCTGTCGCGCCCGGCCAATCCCACCGGCAACGTGGTGACCGACGCGGAACTGGCGCAACTGCATGCGCTGGCCCGTCGTTGGGATGTGCCGTTGATTGTCGATGGCGCCTATGGCCTGCCGTTCCCGGATATCGTGTTTACCGCCGCAGAGCCGCACTGGGATGAGCAGGTGGTTCTCTGCCTGAGCCTGTCGAAATTGGGGCTGCCCGCCGCGCGCACGGGTATCATCATCGCCGCCGAGCCGATCATCGACATGCTGACTGGCATGAACGCCGTGCTGCATCTCGCCACCGGCAGCGTGGGCGCGGCGCTGGCCTGCGACTGGGTGAGGAGCGGCGAGATTCTCACCCTGTCGCGCGAACACATCCGGCCCTACTACCGTCAGCGCCTCGATCACGCCTTGCAGACGGTGCAGCGGGCGTTGCGGGGTTGCGAATACCGCGTGCACCAGCCGGAGGGCGCGATCTTCCTCTGGCTGTGGTTTCCACAACTGTCCATCACGAGCTGCGAGTTGTACCGGCGCCTGAAGGCACGCGGCGTGCTGGTGTTGCCGGGGCATTATTTTTTCCCGGGCCTGCCGGATGACCCGCGCGATCCCTGGCCCCACCGGCACGAGTGCATCCGGCTGACCTATGCGCAGGAGGAGGCCATGGTGGAGCACGGGATCGGCATTCTGGCTGAAGAAATCAAGCGCGCCTGTTCAGATTGATGCCATGGATGATTGAGGAGGAGAAATTTATGAAACGCACCATCACCGGGATGAATTTGAGCGTGAATGCCATTGGCCTCGGCGCCATGCCACTGTCATTGGACCGCCGGCCCGATGAGGCGCAGGCCATGGAAGTCATCCGCGCCTTCGTCGACGGCGGCGGGGATTTCATCGATACCGCGAACGTCTATTGCATCGATAACGACGACATCGGCCACAATGAGCGGCTGATTGCGGGCGCGCTCGCCAAGCTGGGCCGCCGCGAGAAGGTGACGGTGGCGACCAAGGGCGGTCTCACGCGTCCGCGCGGCGACTGGGAGACCGACGGACGCCCCGTATTCATCCGCGCCTCCTGCGAGCGCAGCCTGCGTGACCTCCATACGGATGGCATCGCCCTGTATCAATTGCATGCCTTCGACCCGAAGGTGCCCATGGAAGACACCGTGGGTGAACTCGTACGTCTCCAGACGGAGGGCAAGATTCGCCATATCGGCCTGTCGAACGTGCGCGCGGCGCAATTGGAGGCCGCGCTGGGCATGGCCCGCATCGTGTCGGTGCAGAACCGCTGCAATGTGCTGGAGCAGAAGGACTTCCGCAATGGACTGGTGGCCCTGTGCGGCCGCCTTGGTGTGACCTATATTCCCCACAGCCCGGTCGGCGGCTACTTCGGTCACCGGCAATTGGGCGCACACGCGCTGCTGCAAAAACTCGCCGTGGCTCATGACTGTTCCCCGCAGGTCATTGCATTGGCCTGGCTGCTCGCCAGGGGGGATCACATCCTGCCGATTCCCGGTGCCAGCCGCCCCGCCAGCATTCGTGACAGCCTCACTGCGACGCATCTCACGCTGACAGAGGAGGAAATGCGCTCGCTGGATGCCATGTCCGGTTAGCTTGAGCGTTCTGTTCAGGCGATACGATTGCGGCCGGCGCTCTTGGCGTTGTAGAGCGCCGTGTCCGCCTGCTTCACCAATTGCGCCGCCAAGGCGCCGGCGGCCTGATCCGTGGGAAAATTTTTCAGCGAGCCGACGCCGACGGACACGGTCAGCGAGAGGGTGGCCTGATCCATGAGGTTGACTGGCGCGCCGGCGATGCGCAGCCGTATGCGTTCGGCGACCTCGCGCGCCAGCTTGTCCGGCGTGTTGGACAGCAACACCGTGAATTCCTCGCCGCCGTAGCGCGCCACAAAATCGATGCTGCGCAGCTGTTCGCGGATGCGCAGGGCCGCCGTGCGCAGGACTTCATCACCCACGAGATGGCCGTGCTGGTCATTGATGCGCTTGAAATGATCGATGTCGATGAACAGGCAGGAGAGCGGCGTGCGTGCGCGCCGGGCGCGGGCGACCTCCTCCGGCAGGCGCTGATCGAAATAACGCCGGTTGTTGATGCCGGTGAGCGGATCGATGAGGCCGAGATGTTTGAGTTGCTCGCGGTTGCAGGCGTTCTCCAGCGCCAGGGCGATGACGGCGGCGATGTGCTGGAGGAAATCCGTGGCGCTGCCGGTCTCGAAGCGATCCACCTGCCGGCTGCCCAGGTTCAGGCTGCCGAGGTATTCCTGGCCGCGCATGAGGGGCAGCAGCGCCACGCTGGCAGGCGCCGTGACGCCGGTGGTCCTGAAGCAGTCGCCGTGCCGCTTGGGGTCATACGACCCGAGGACGGGTATGGTCAGGCCCTCATAGAGCGCCACGAAATGATGCTGGTTGTCGTGATAAATAATCTCCAGCACCTGGCTTTCCAGCGTGCGGCTGATCTCGATCAACATGCGCTGGATTTCAAATTGCGGATCAAAGATCTCGAGCGAGACGACGTCACAATCAAAGCGCTCGGGTGCATTGCGTAACAGACGTTCGAGCAGCGTGGGCAAATCGGCGCTGCTCATCAATTCCAGCTCCAGCGTCTGGAATTTTTTCAGCGTGATTTCGTTCTCCCGGGCGGCGGCCAGGAATGCATCCAGCCGTTGTCTCAGTTCGGCTTCACCGGCATTTTGTGTGGCGGACATCGGCAGGACAGAGGCGTCTTGAGTGGCGGCGGGGGAATGATTGATTGGGTTTTAGTTGGCGTGCGTGACCAGGCCGTTCTGCGGCACGCCGGAACCCGCCTGCTGGGGCGCGGGGACGATTAGATCGCTCAACACATGCGCCGCCTCGTTCAGGACGATATCGAGGGGCTTGGCCGCATCCTTGCGCGGAGTTTCCGCGGCTTCGTCGTCACTCTTGTCCTCTTCAGGCGGCGGGGGCTGGCCGGTGGCGGCGCGGAAGGCCGCCTCACGTTGTTTCAGTTCCTGCTGTGTCCGGTCCTGCTCCTGCTTGCGTATGGATTCCACCAGTGACAAGCGCGTCTTGGCGCGCGCCTCGCGCACGGCCTTGTCTTGTTCCAGCAGCAGTTGAAAGGCGCGATCCTGTTGCAGGCGTTGCTCGTGTCTGGCGCGCTCGGCGGCATAGGCGCTGACCGGCGCCTGCGCGGCGACGAAGTTGGCCGGATCGATGTGCGCCCACGGCAGCGCATTGGGCAGGGATCGTTCGCCGTCCTCCACCGTTTCCAGCTCGGGCGGGAAGGGCACGTCCGGCAGCACGCCGCGGTGCTGTGTGCTGTCGCCGTTGATGCGGAAGAACTGCGCGATGGTGGCCTTGAGCTGGCCCAGGTGGCCAGCGTTCTTGTGATCATATTGATCCAGATCCACGAGATTCTGCACAGTGCCCTTGCCGAACGTCGGTTCGCCGATGATGACGCCGCGCCGGTAGTCCTGGATGGCGGCGGCGAAGATTTCAGAGGCCGAGGCGCTGTTGCCGTCAACCAGCACCGCCAGCGGCCCGCCATAGGCAATGCCCGGATCGTCGGCGCGTTCGACGTGCAGCGAGCCGTCGGCGCTCTTCACCTGCACCACCGGGCCGCTGCCGATGAACAGCCCCGTCAGTTCGGTGGCTTCCGACAACGATCCGCCGCCGTTACCGCGCAGGTCAATGAGCAGTCCTTCAATGCCCTCGGCGGTCAGTTCGGTGATGAGCTTGTGCACGTCGCGCGTGGTGCTGCGGTAATTCCTGTCGCCCCGCGCCCGCGCCTCGAAGTCCTGATAGAAAGTGGGCAGGTTGATGACGCCAATTTTTATCTTTTTGCCGCCATCCCCCACCTCAATGACGGATTTTTTGGCGGCCTCATCCTCCAGCTCGATTTTATTGCGTATCAGGGTGATGGTGTGCGTGGGTCCGCCCGGTCCGGCGCCCTTGGGCAGGACCTGCAGACGCACGGTGGATCCCTTTTTGCCGCGAATGAGGTCGACCACGTCGTCCAGCCGCCAGCCGATGACGTCGATGATCGGTTCCGTGGCGCCCTGCCCCACGCCGGTGATGCGATCGTCTTCACGCAGCAGGCCGCTTTTGTCCGCCGGTCCGCCCTTCAGAATCTGCCGCACCTGGGTATATTCATTGTCGGATTGCAGCACCGCGCCGATGCCCTCCAGCGACAGGCTCATGCGAATGCGGAAATTCTCGGACGTGCGCGGCGAAAAGTACGCCGTGTGAGGTTCGATGGCGGTGAGATAGGCGTTGATGAACAACTCATACACGTCCTCGGAATTCAATTGATCCATGCGCCGTTGCATGTCCTCATACCGGCGCGTCAGGATTTTTTTTATTTCGTCCATCGATTCCTTGCCGGTAAGACGCAGGCTGAGTACATCGTTCTTCACCCGCTTGCGCCAGTAGTCGTCCAACTCGGCGCGGCCGGCCCACGGCGATTTGCTGCGATCAAAGGCATAATCTTCGTTGACGGTGAAATCCATGGGCCGGTTCAGCAAATCGAGTTCCCCACGGGTGCGTTCATCCAGGCGTTCACGGAACCGCACGAATATGGCGAAGGCGGTATCCAGCTTGGCCTGGCGCAGTTGATCGTCGAGCTGATCCCGGGCGGGGGAAAATTCCTTGATGTCGCCGTCGAGCAGGTAGCTGTGGTTGGGATCGAGGCTGTCCAGGTAACGATCAAATATCTGCTCCGACAGCGCGTCGTCCAGCGGCACTTTCTTGTAGTGATAGTTGGCGATGAAGTCCGTGATGAGTTCCGTGGCCCGCGTCTGGCTCTCGTTCGGCACCAGGTCGGCCTTGTTGACCACGGGCACGAGGGCGCATACGCCCGCGGCCGCGATCAGCAGCAGCCCCAGTAACGGCAAACGTAAACGGCGTGTGGACAAGAACATGGCGTCTAGAGAATATTTCAAGAAACGATTTTAACCGAAAATATCAGCGGCTGCCTCCGATGGTCTGGGTGTCCGCCACCGGTGAGTGATACACTCCTGCGCATGTCCCGCCCAAGGTCTCCCAGTCTTGACCGGCGCGCCCGCCACAGGTTCCTGGCGCTTGCGGTTGTCGCGGCGGTATTGTTGTCGACGGGTTGTGGCCGCAAGCATGCCCCGACAGCGGTGACTCCTGCGCCCCCCCCCGTTCCGGCCTGCGATCCGGACAACGGTGGGTTAAAGCTCCCTCCAGGTTTCTGCGCCCTGATAGTCGCCGATCATTTCGCCAATTTGCACGATATCGTGGTGACGGCGCGGGGAAATATTTATGGTTCCCTGCTCAACCGCCGGCTGGGCTTCGGCCGGCTGGTGGGATTGCGGGACAGCGACGGCGACGGCCGCGCCGATCAAATTCAGGAATTCGGCGATCGCGGCGGCGTGGGACTGGCGCTGTGGAACAATTATCTGTATCTGGGCGCGGATGACGCCGTGTGGCGTTATCCGCTGCAGGAATGGATACCGTCGGCCCCGGCGGAACTCATGGTGAGCGATCTGCCCACCAGCGAAGTGCTGGCCTCGAAGACACTGGCCTTTGACGACAGAGGCGATCTGTATGTCAGTGTCGGCGCGCCCTCGAACGCCTGCCAGCGGGTCGATCGCGGCCCCGGTTCGCCGGGATTGGATCCCTGCCCGCAACTTGAGCAGCGCGCGGGCATCTGGCGTTTTGCCGCCGATCGGCCCGGCCAGAAGTTTGGAGCGGATGGACAGAAATACGCCGGCGGCATACGCCACGCGCTGGCCCTGGCCTGGCACCGTCAGACGCAGGCGCTGTACGCGGTCCAGCACGGACGCGATGAGCTGAATGAGCTCTGGCCTGAACGCTTCACTGCGGAACAGGGCGAACTGCTGCCGGCCGAGGAAATGTTGAAGATCACGCCTGGCGCTCAATTCAGCTGGCCCTATTGTTACTATGACGGCTTCCAGCGGCGCCGCGTGCTGGCGCCGGAATACGGCGGCGACGGTCTGCGCACTGATCGCTGCACGGACTATCCAGCGCCAGTGGAGGCCTTCCCGGCGCACTATGGCCCCAATGACATGGTGTTTTATCAGGGCGGCCAGTTCCCGGCCCGCTACCGCGGCGGCGCCTTCATCGCCTTTCACGGCGCCTACAAGCAAATCAGCTCCGGGGCGGCGGGTTATCAGGTGGTTTTCGTCCCCTTCGAGCAGGGTTCGTTCTCGGAACGGTGGGAGGTGTTTGCCGACGGCTTCGCCGGTCAGCCAGCGGTGGATCAGGGGACGGGAAATTTTACCCCGGAACACCGACCGACGAGCGTGGCGGAGGGGCCGGATGGCTCGCTCTATATCGCCGACTCGGAGACAGGAAGGATCTGGCGCGTGCTGTACCGCTCCCAATCACCCGCGCCGGCGAAGACGGTGCCCAACAAAAATTAGGCACGGAATTTCATTTCGGATCGCAGGAAAGGGCCGCCCGGGATTTTTCGCTTTTACGACGCGGCTTATTTCCCCGAAGAGTTCGATTTTGGCGCCGCCGGCGATTGGGCGGGCTCGACGGTCAAAAGTTCGATCTCGAACACCAATGTTTCGTTGGGGCCGATGCCCCCCTGTGGCGCGCCTTGCGCGCCATAAGCGAGTTGCGGCGGCACCACCACTTCCCACTTGGCGCCCGGCTTCATGAGTTGCAACGCCTGCTGCCAGCCCTTGACAATGTTGGCCAGCGGAAATTTCACTGCGCCGCCGTGCCTGTCGGAGGCGTCGAAGACGGTGCCGTCGATGTGCCTGCCGGTGTAATTGACCGTGACCTGATCCTGGAGCGTGGGCGAGGCGCCCGCACCGTCCTTGATGGCGCGGTATTGCAGGCCGCTCTCCAGCTCCTTCACACCGGGCTTCTTTTTATTCGCGGCGCGGTAGTCGTCGCCCGCCTTCTGATTCTTTTCCGCCCTCGCCTTGGCTTCTTCCATCATCTTCTGATCATGCGCGGTGACCACGCGTTTGATCTCCTCCGCCGGCAGGCGCAACGGCTGGCCTTTCATGGCATCGCCGACGCCGAGGGCGAAGGCGTCGGGGTCGATAATCACGCCTTGGTGGACCAGGCTCTGTCCAATCTGAACGCCGGCGCCGTAACTGAATTTCTGATCATCGGTGGAAAGGTCGCTCTTGACGCCTTCGGCATGGGCCGACGCGACAAGCAGGCATAAAATGGAGATGCTTGAGAACGGTTTCATGTATTTTCCTTGGTGTCTCGGGAGCGGGCGGTTAAGCGTCAGCCCAGGAATGGTTTGGGGATGAAAATTCGGCGGTTGAATGCGCCATCGGCTCGACTATGGGCGCGCATCATCCCATATTTGAAACATATCTCAAAATTACACGGATTTCTCCCCGCGGATCGTCAAGTGCATTTTGAGAAGTGCCCCGCTATGATGCTATCGAGGTTCACTGCGCGGGCCGGGTGCACATGAATGCTGATCGCTCCAAGTTTTCCACCCCTGCCGATCTGGAGGTTGTGGCCGGCAACGGCCTTCTGCACCGCCGCGTGTTTCTGAAAAATAGCGCATGGCTTGCCGCTGGATTGACGACTGCGGCAACGGCGGAAACCCTGACCACGCCGCCGTGGATGCGTGTGCCCGGCAAACCGTTCTCCAACTACGGCAAACCCTCCCCGCATGAGCAGGTGATACGCTGGATCTCGGCCAACGCGGCGGTGCCCGGCAACGGCGTGTCGTGGACGCCGTTGCAGGATCTGGAGGGCATGCTTACGCCGAGCGGCCTGCACTTCGAGCGCCATCACAACGGCGTGCCGCAGATCGATCCCGTCCTGCATCGCTTGTTGATTCACGGCATGGTTCAACGGCCGCTGATCTTCACGATGGACGATTTGGCGCGGTATCCCCTGCGCTCTCACATGATTTTTCTCGAGTGTGGCGGCAACAGCAACGCCGGCTGGCGGGAGGAGCCGGTGCAGAACACTGTCGGTGGTTTCAACGGCCTGGTGTCTTGCAACGAATGGACGGGCGTGCCGCTCTCGATCCTGCTCGATGAGGCCGGCATCGATCCCAAGGCCGTCTGGCTGGTGGCCGAGGGCGCCGATGCCATCGCCATGAATGTCAGTCTGCCGGTGAAGAAGGCCATGGACGATTGCATCCTCGCCATTTACCAGAACGGCGAGAGGGTCCGCCCGGAAAACGGTTACCCGTTGCGTTTGATTGTGCCCGGCTGGGAGGGGGTTTTGAACGTGAAATGGCTGCGGCGCCTGGAAGCGACGACGCGACCGGTGATGTCGCGCAATGAAACGGCCAAATACACCGAACTCACGCCTTCCGGCAAGGCGCGGCAGTTCACATTCTTCATGGACGCAAAATCGGTCATCACCGCGCCTTCGCCGGGGCGAAATCTGAATGGTCCGGGATTTTATGAGATCAGCGGGCTCTCGTGGTCGGGGCGCGGACGGATTCGAAAGATCGAAGTGTCCGCCGATGGCGGCAAGACTTGGGGAGAAGCGGCATTGCAGGAACCCGTGCTGTCGCGCTGCTTCACCCGCTTTCGCATGGCCTGGCGGTGGAATGGCGGGCCGGCGATTTTAAAAAGCCGCGCCACCGATGAAACCGGCTACGTGCAGCCGGAGCGCGCGGCGCTGGTCGCCGAGCGTGGTCGCAACGGCTACTTTCACTACAACGCCATCATTGCCTGGGAAGTCGGCGAGGATGGCAAACTTCATCACGTATATGCGTAATCTCGCGCACGTGTTGAAACGATGGGCGGGTCTCTGGGCAGGCGTGGCACTGGCGGCGTTCAACATGCCGGCATTGGGGGGGGATGTGGACGGCCCGCATCTGGGCAGGCCGGCCAGCGCGGCTGACATCGCCGCCTGGCAGTTGAACGTTTTTCCCGATGGCACCGGACTGCCGGCGGGCCGCGGCACTGCGAAACAGGGCGCACCACTTTTCGCACAAAAGTGCGCCAGTTGCCATGGTGAGGAGGGTATCGGCGGCACGGCGGAGGAACTGGCCGGCGGGCGTGAACCGCTTACCAGCCCGGTGCCCGACAAGAACATCGGCACCTACTGGCCCTATGCCACGACGATTTTCGATTTTACCCGCCGCAGCATGCCCATGGACGCGCCAGGCTCGCTCAGCGCCGATGAGATTTACGCCATTACCGCGTATTTGTTGTTCCGCAACGGCATCATCAAGGCGGATGAGGAAATGAACGCGCGTACCCTGCCGAAGGTGAAGATGCCGAACCGCAACGGCTTCATATGGATCGACGCCAAGGATCAGCCTGCGCCGTCACCATGACGCGGCGCTGCGCTTGCCGGGCTTAAATACCCGCCACCTGCGCCGTGTTATTGCTCCAATAGCCGCGCGCCTGCATCCAGTCCAGCAGTTTTTGCGGTGGCAACGGCGGGGCGATGAAATAACCCTGGGCTTGGGCACACCCGACATTCAGCAGAAATTCCTGTTGCGGCGCAGTCTCCACGCCTTCCGCCACGGTGGACAGCCCCAGATTGTTACCCAGATGGACGATGGCGTTGACAATGCCCCGGTCGTTGGAATCGGTGGTCAGGTCCTTGATGAAGGAACGATCGATTTTGAGTTTGTTCAACGGGAACAGCTTCAGGTAACTCAAGCTGGAGTAGCCGGTGCCGAAGTCGTCAACCGAGATGTTGATACCCAGTTCCGCCAGCTCGCGGAGGGTGCGGATGGAGGCGTCGACGTCGGCCATCAACACGGTCTCGGTGATCTCCAGCTCGAGGCAGCCGGCGGACGACAGCCGGGTTCCTTCGAGTATGCCGACGATGAACGACAGCAGGTTCTTGCGACGGAAGTCATGGGCAGAAAGATTCACCGACACGGCCGGAATGGGCACATTGGCCTCGCGCCAATATTTGATCTGTTCGCATGCGTGCAACAGCACCCACTCGCTGATGCCCTGGATGAGCATTCGATCCTCGGCCACCGGAATGAATGAGGATGGCGAGACATCGCTGAAGTCGGGGTTGTCCCAGCGCAACAGCGCCTCCGCGCTCATCAGCTTTCCGCTCCGCAATTCAATGATGGGTTGATAATGCAGTGTAAATTCATTGCATTGCAGGGCGCGGCGCATTTGATTTTCCAGGCGCATTTTCCGCGTGGCGACCACATTCATGGACTCGGTGAAAAAGTGATAGGTATTGCGTCCATTGTTCTTTGCATAGTACATGGCCGTGTCGGCGTTCTTGAGCAGGGTGATGTAATCCCGGCCGTCATCGGGATACAGGCTGATGCCGATGCTGCACGAGGTGGCCAGGTGATGCCCTTCGATTTCGTACGATTGGCACAGCCCCTCCTGCAGTTTGCTGGCCACATGCACCGTGATGTCGCTGTCGGTAACATCCGGTAGCAGGATCAGAAATTCATCGCCGCCCAGCCGGCAGACGGTGTCGCTCTGACGCAGGCAGGACTTGAGCGTGTCGGCGACTTTTTGCAGCAATTTGTCGCCCACGGTATGGCCGAGGGAATCGTTGATGTTTTTGAAGTAGTCGAGGTCCAGAAACATGAGCGCCACATGGCTGCGATCACGATCCGCCTGGGCCTGGGCCTGTTCGAAACGGGTTTGCAGCAGGGTGCGGTTGGGCAGACCGGTCAGGGCGTCGTGGTGGGCCAGGAATTCGATCCGGGATTCGCTGGCCTTGAGCGTGCTGATGTCGGCCAGCACCGCGATGTAGTGCGAGACACTGCTGGCCTCATCGCCCGCGGCGCTGATGTTGAGCCAGGTCGGGAACACGCCGCCCGCTTTGCGTTTGCACCATAATTCGCCATACCACCGTCCGTTTTCCGACAGCGCGGTTTGCAGCGTCTTCAGAATGCCAGGCTCCCGCCGCTCCGAAACGATGATGTTCAAAGGTTGCCCCAGGACGTCATCGTCTGAAAATCCCGTGACCTCGCTAAACGTGCGGTTCACACGCAGGATCCGTTGCTGCATGTCCATGATCAGGATCATCTCGCCGCTCTCGGCGAAGACATCGGCGGCCAAACGGACATCGGCCTCCTTGGCCACGCGCTCAATGGCAAGACTGGCCATGTGGGCATAAGACTTCACCTGCTCAATCTCGGCGGCAGTCGGCGCGCCGGGGGTGCGGCGGTAAACGGCGAAGGTGCCGATGATCTCGTTCGTGGAGGAGCGGATCGGCAGCGACCAGCAGGATCGCAGTCCGGTCGGGCGGTAAAGTTCGCGGTAGGCTCCCCAGTTGGGGTGGGTATAGATGTCCTCCGCGATCACACATTCGCCACTATGGGCGGCGGCCCCGCAGCTGCCGGCTTGCGGGCCGATGGCCAGGCCATCGATTGCGCGGATGACGAAGTCCGGCAGGCCGGGGGCAGCGCCGTGCTTGAGCACTGCTCCCCGCACCAGCAGGATGGAACAAATGGTGCCGGCCACCTCCTGCTCGATGGCCAGCACGATGCGGGTGAGCGCCGCCTGCAGCGGCGGGGCGCCCGCCAGGTATTCCAGCAGGGCGCGGTGACGTTGTTGCCAGGCCTCCACCTGTTTGCGCTCGCGGAGCGCCGAGGCCAGATGGGACGTGAGTTGCCTGTTCTCGTACAGGCTGTATGACTGTCGCACGACGACCAGCAATACGATTAAACCCGCGGATAGCAGCAACGGTATGCCAAGGAAGGTGTCGCCTGTTTGATAGTGAAGGGCGGCGACGATGGCGCCGAGGATCAACAGCAGATAGGGGGCATTATCCGCCCAGCGTGGCAGCAACACCGACGGACGCTGCTTCAGCAGACGGATGGCTTCCTGATCGGATAGCTTGCCCAGCGCCTCCAATTGCGCACAACCCGCCAGCATGATTGACAAGAGAGAAGCGCTCCAACCAAGGTCGATGAGCGTGCCGGCGCGGTAAGTACCCGCGGCGTTTTGGATTCCATAGACGATGTCCGCCGAGACCATCATGGCCATGCTGAACATCAGGAGAGACATGGGCTGGCGGATGAAGTAGGGATTGCGGCGCATCAGCAGCAGAAACAGGGCGCTTGCAAGCAACACATCGAAAATTACATAACTGACGGCCACCACCTTGCCGATGGACGTGAAGGTATTGCTTTGCAGCGCCGGCTGAAACAGGAGTTCCCACCACACCAGGCAGAAGGCCAGCGTCATGCCGAGCAGGTCAAGCGCGTAGGTGAGCAACTCCCCTCGATTGAAGCGCGGCTTGGGCAGCAGCAATACGCCCGCCGAGTAAAAGAAATACATGCCCAGATAAAAATAATCGTTAATGGAAGGGAACGGCACCTCCAGCGACTGCAACTGCTGGCTGGTCCAGAGCATGTCGGCCGTGGCATAGCTTACAGCGGACAGGCCGAAGCACATCCACGCCGGTACGAAGTGGGGATGCGTTTTGCGCAGGCGGACGACGACCCACAACAGCACGCAACTCGCCGCCAAGCTGCACACGGCCCAGGAAAAACTTGAGTAAAGACCGCGAAAACGGTCGTCGACGCCAAACAAAATGCCCGCGCCATGCGCCAGCCAGAGAATCATGGCGATGAGAATGGCAGTGCGAAAATTCATATGGGCACGCATGAATTGGCGCAGTCCCGGCGGCCGAGTAGGGAGATTGTGATTCTATATGGATAGATACCCATATGGGGTAAGGTATAGACCTTGTCCAGAACGATTTCCAGCTATTTTCACTGATCGCTGCGTGCGGGTGAGTTTGCATCCGCGCCTTGACGGCGCAGGGGCGTATATTGGGTCTTGCATCCTCCACCTGTTGCGTGCTTCCCGACATTGGATGCTGACGGAACTGGTTGCTCAGCGCTCGCCAGATTGGCAATGACGGTCATTACGGCGCGTGATGCAGAAAATTGATGGACCTGTCCCCCATTGAATTCACTGGCAGCGCAGCGAATTCTTGAGTGAACCGATTTATACTTCGAAAACGCGATAACAATCTTCGACAGGATGGTGTGAGAGTGAAGTGGGAGATGAGTTAGGGTGCGCGTGACCTCCGCGGAATGGCGGCGGTTCCAGGAATGGGATCGCCGGGTCGTTGAAGCCGGTCAGGCCATCAGGGTGTTGACCACACTGGCCTGGCCGGAGTCTGTCTATGAACAGTTCAAACAAAACTGGCAGCGTGGTCAACCACGGCTGCCGGTCGTCGAGCCGGTCTCGCAGGCTTATTCCGGGCAGGTTCAACTTCTGGAGACCGTTCTTCATGAGTGTGATCGCACGCACCCAATCGGCGAATATCTCTACCTGACGGCGAATAGCTATCTTCTTGCGGCGGAAATGCTGGCGGCGGCCGGCCATCCGCGTTTCACTGAACTTTCCATCGCGCTCTACGGGCAGCCCGGCGACGATATCGCCCGTGGTGCCTTGACCCATCTGGATGCCGCAACCTACTTCATCGACGCCACCCGTGAATTCATGGATGCCGCCACGGTCTCGCCGCCGGTGGAGGACTTGAGCGCCGAATCCGTGTCGTCGCGTCTGCAAGATACTCTGACCGCTTTTTTCAGAGACGATGACATCCGCGTGGTGCTGGACCCGGCGATGGCCTCCAAGGCCGCCGCCGGCGCGCAACGTATCCGCATCCGCGGCGCGACACTATTCAGCGCCCTGGACGTCGCACAGTTACTCTGGCATGAAGGTTACGTTCACATGCTGACGGCGCTCAATGGCCGCAAGCAGCCGCGGCTGACCAGCTTGAGCCTGGGCGCACCGCGCACCACATGGACCCAGGAGGGATTGGCCACCTTCTCGGAGTTGGTGAGCGGCTCCATCGATCTGAATCGAATGCGGCGGCTGGCCCTGCGTACGCGCGCGGTGCAGATGGGACTCGAGGGCGCGGATTTCCTCGACATCTACCGCTTCTTTCTCGAACAGGGCCAGGATGAGCACGAGAGTTTCCAATCCACGGCGCGCATCTTCCGCGGCGGCGATCCGCGCGGCGGCGGTGTCGTTTTCACGAAGGACGTGGTGTATCTGCAGGGCCTGATCCGCACGCACACCTTCCTGCGCAAGGCGGTGCAATCGAACAAATTCCAGTACGCGGAGCACTTGTTCGCAGGCCGCCTGACGCTGGGCGACGTGGTGGCGCTGGAGCCGTTCTTCGAAAACGGCGATATCGCGCCGCCGCATTATGAACCGCCATGGCTGCAGAACCGCAGTACGCTGGCGGCGTATCTGAGTTATTCCGTGTTTGCCAACCGCATCAATCTGGGCACGGTCAGTCTGGATGATTTTCTATTAATGGAGAATCGCACCGTGCGTTGAATGGTGCATTTTCAGGATCACGTGCGGATGGCATCCAGACTCAGCACCGGCTCCTCGCCCACAACTTCCGCGAAATGCACCAGGCCGGCCGGGATATGCACATACTCGCCGGTTCCCAGGATTACGATCTCCGCGCCGCTGCCGATGCGGAAGCGCCCGCTCAGCACCGCATCGATCTTGTCCACCGCGTGTGCATGGTCGTCGAAAAACGTGCCGGGCTCATAACGGTAAATACAGCAGGTATAACCGAGCGATTCCAACTTGCGGCGCAATGCGATTTCACTGAATTCGCCGTCGCGCGCCGGATCCCAACGTTGAATCCGTAACGCGGCCATGATGCCGGGGATGCTTGCCGTTCAGGCGGCAGCGCGATGATCAGATGGAACCCGCGGCGGGGGGGCGTGGAGCGCCATTCGATCCTTGAGCCAGGTGAACAGCAGATAAATTCCAGGCACGAATGCCAGGCTGTACGACAGCCACTCGCCATAGCGCCCCTCTGGGCCATACGGCTCTGAAAGGTTGTGCCAGTAATGATTGTCGAGGAAGGGCAGGGCCTGCGCCTCGCTGAATTCATGGAAGGCGTAGATCACCAGTTGAATGGAGAACAGCACCATGAAAATCGCCGTCACCCTGAAAAAACGCGACAGATTGACGCGATGGCCATAACGCGACCAGGCCCAGGCCATCGTTGCCGCGCACAGGACCCCCATCAACCCACCGGCCACCATGTGCACGGTGTCGCCCTCGGCGATCAACGCCGCCAGCATCGTGGCGGTCTCAATCCCTTCACGTCCGACCATGAGCAGGATGAAGACGAAGACCCCGATCGCCGCGGCAAGGGTGGTATTTGCGCTCATGCTCTGCAAACGGTTGGTGATCTCCTTCTTCATGCGCTTCCCATGCCGCAGCATGTGCACCGTGCAGGAGACGACCAATACCGACGCCAGCAACGCCAGATACCCCTCCCAGATGGGTGTCATGCCGCCGATGTGGGCCAGTACAATCCCCAGTGTCACGCTCATCAACACGGCGGTGACCACCCCCCAATTGATGGCCCGTAACAGTGGCCGGCGGCCGGTCTGAATGAGATAGGTCGCGCTGATGGCGACGATCAGGAAGGCCTCCAAGCCTTCGCGGAAGGTGATCATGAACGTTGGAAACACGTGACGTAATCTCGCGCTGATGTAATTACGCGTAATATTAAATGAGAATTATTACTAATTGCAACTACAAGCTCTATAAATCAATGTCGTGGTTGCTATGGGAGACGTAAAAATTAATGAATGATGGTGGAGCTGGGGGGGATCGAACCCCCGACCTTCGCATTGCGAACGCGACGCTCTCCCAGCTGAGCTACAGCCCCACTTGAGCGGGCGCATAGTGTAGCGATTCAACCCCGCAGGTGCCACTCCGTTTTGCACCGCGGCTTGGAATTTACGGCCTGGATTTTCCGATTACCGCCATCGCTGATCCGTGTACAATCGCGCCCCTGACCTGCACTGCTCATCCACCGGGATCATCAGTGCGGGTCGGTTCGGAGAGGTGGCCGAGTGGTCGAAGGCGCACGACTGGAAATCGTGTATATGTCCAAAAGACGTATCGAGGGTTCGAATCCCTCCCTCTCCGCCAATTCATGAAAGTTGCCGCAGCGCGTGAATTTTCATGAATCGGAAGAGGGAGACTCCCCAGTCCGCCCGATTCGCCGGGAGCGAATCGGAACGCCGCAAAATGGCGTCCGCAGGGCGAAGGCATGGACAGCCCGGAGTAATCCTCCTCCCCGTCAGAATCATGGTGGCCGCGCCGGTCCCCTCGCGACGCTACGTTGTGAATCCCGTCAGGCCCGGAAGGGAGCAGCGGTAGCAGCCGATGCGGGTGCCGGGGTGTGGCTGGCGTCGGCCGCCTCCTCATGCCATAGTTTACAGACAATTTCGGAGCAACTTTCGAGCACCGTGACGACATATTTGGCGGTAGTGATCCCATCATGAGCTATCAGGTTCTGGCCAGAAAATGGCGGCCCCGCCGCTTCGAGGACATGGTGGGGCAGCAGCATGTCCTGCAGGCGCTCATCAACGCCCTCGATCAAAACCGCCTGCATCACGCCTATCTCTTCACCGGCACGCGCGGCGTGGGCAAGACCACCCTGGCGCGCATCCTGGCCAAATCGCTCAACTGCGAGCAGGGCGTGAGTTCGCGTCCCTGTGGCCAATGCTCCGCCTGCCGTGAGATCGACGAGGGCCGCTTCGTGGATCTGATCGAAGTCGATGCCGCCTCGCGCACCAAGGTGGACGAGACCCGTGAGCTGTTGGAGAACGTCGTTTATGCGCCGACGCGCGGGCGCTACAAGGTGTACCTCATCGACGAGGTGCACATGTTCTCCAATCACAGTTTCAACGCGCTGCTGAAGACGCTGGAGGAGCCGCCGCCGCACATCAAATTCCTGCTGGCGACGACCGATCCAAAAAAACTGCCGGTAACGATCCTATCGCGCTGCCTGCAATTCAATTTGAAGCGCCTGACGGTGGCGCAGATCGAGGCGCAGTTGGAAAAAATATTGACGCAGGAGGGCATCGCGAACGACAAGACGGCGCGCCATCTGATCGCGGAGGCGGCGGACGGCAGCCTGCGCGACGCGTTGAGCCTGCTGGATCAGGCCATCTCCTACGGCGGCGGCGCGTTGCGCGAGCAGGAGGTCGCAACCATGCTGGGCGCCATCGATCGCCGGCAGGTCCATGAATTGCTGCGCCTGCTCGCCGAGCATGACGCCCCTGGCGCGCTGGCGCTGACCGCGCGCGTGGCGGAAACCAGCACGGATTTCTCCAGTGTGCTCGTGGAGATGCTGAGCCTGCTGCAGCGCGTGGCCGTGGTGCAGGCGCTGGGCGCGTCAGGGACGGCGGCCGACGTGGAGGATGATCCGCAGGTGCAGGAACTGGCCCGGAGACTCTCGCCCGAGGATACGCAACTTTATTACCAAATCGCCATGGTGGGCCGGCGTGATCTGCCGCTGGCGCCCGATCCGCATGGTGGTTTTGACATGGTGCTTTTGCGCATGCTGACCTTCCAGTTGCGGCCTGGTGCGCGAACCCATGCCAGTCCGGCGTCGTCCCCCGCTTCAAAAACTTCAGAAACTCCGGCTCCTCCATCGCCGGCGTTTGAGAGCGCGCCGGCCGCAGCCCGCGCGGAGCCGGCGGGAGAGTGGCAGGAAATGATCAACGAACTGGGATTGAATGGGCTGGTCCGCGAACTCGCGGCGCATTGCGTTTTTTTGGGGATCGACGGCGAGCAATTCCGCCTGGCGCTGCTGCCGGCACAGGCGCATCAGCGCAACCCCCGGATTGAATCGCGGCTGGAACAGGCCATACAGGATCGCTATGGCAAACATCTGAAGCTGGTGCTGTCGGTTCAGAGCCTGGCTGCGATTGAAACGCCGGCGCAGCAACGTGATCGCCGTGAGCAGGAGGCGCAGGCCGCCGCCGCCGCCGCCATCGAAAGCGACCCCAACGTCAAGGCGCTGCGGGAAAAGTTCGGTGCGGTGGTGGAGAACGCCACGCCGCAGCGCTCCGGGGCTTGAAGAGTGCACGTTATTTCTTTCAGGATATTGCCATGACGATGAAAGGTGCCTTGGGAAATTTGATGAAGCAGGCGCAGCAGATGCAGGAGAATCTGCAAAAAGCGCAGGAGGAGATCGCACGCATGGAGGTCATCGGCGAATCGGGCGCCGGCATGGTCAAGGTGACAATGACCGGCCGGCACGACGTGCGCCGGGTGGAAATCGATCCTGCGTTGCTCAAGGATGACAGGGGCATGCTGGAGGACTTGATCGCCGCCGCCGTCAACGACGCCGTGCGGCGCGTGGAACAGGCAAGCCAGCAGCGGCTGAGCGGGCTGACGACGGGGTTGAATCTACCGCCGGGCATGAAACTTCCTTTTTAAGAACCGGCGATTGGTCGCGTGAAGGACGTTCCACTATTGGAGCAGTTGATCGCCGCGTTACGCTGCCTGCCCGGCGTCGGGCAGAAGACGGCGCAACGCATGGCGTTTCACTTGCTGGAGCGTGACCGGCCCGCCGGTCGTACGCTGGCAAGCACGCTGGCAGCGGCGATGGAAAAGATCGGCAACTGCAGCCGCTGCCGCAACTTCAATGAAACCCCGCTGTGCCGCTTGTGCGCGGGCGACAAACGCGATCCATCACTTCTGTGCGTGGTCGAAAGTCCGGCGGACGTGGCCAGTATCGAACAGGCGGCGGATTACCGCGGCCTGTATTTCGTCCTGATGGGCAAGCTCTCGCCGCTGGACGGCGTGCGGCCGGAAGACCTGGGCATGGAACAACTCAATGAACGTCTCGGCGAAGGCACCGTTAACGAAGTCATCCTCGCCACCAGCGCCACCATGGAGGGCGAGGCCACCGCGCACTACATCAGCCAGATGGCGCGCAGTCACGGCGTCCGCGCCACCCGCATTGCGCACGGTATTCCGTTGGGCGGCGAGCTCGGCTACATCGATGGCGGCACGCTGTCACACGCCATCTCCAGCCGCCGCGACATATAGCAGATTGACGCAAAACTACTGCGGAGCCCGTCTGCGTTGTTGCTGCTCGCTCAAAAGCTCGCCGTACTGCCTTTGTACTGTCTCACTTTTTCGCTCGCGGCGCCTAGCAGCCGGGCTTCCTCAAAACGTTTTGCGTCAATCTGCTGATTGTTATCACGCCGTCGATGGATTAAGGCGGCGCTGCAGATAGGCGACGCGCAACGGCGCCGGCGGATGCGAGTCGTGATAGGCGGAGTAGAGCGGGTCCGGCGTCAGCGTATTGGCATTCTCCCGGTACAGCTTCACCAGCGCCCGCACCAGCGCGCGGCCGTCGCTTTGTTCAATTGCATAATCATCAGCCTCAAACTCATGCCGCCGCGACATCCAGGCGCCGAGCGGTTGCAGCAGGAACGTGAAGTGCGGGCTGATGAGCAGGAAGATCATCAACGCGGCGTGCGCGGAAGATTGCGATATCCCCACGCCGGCGTAAAACCACGGCTGCACAATCAGCCAGCCCAGGATGGCCAGTCCCGCCAGGCTGAGCGCCGCCATCAGCAACAGACGCTTGATGACGTGGCGGCGGCGGAAGTGGCCCAGTTCGTGCGCCAGCACCGCCTCTATTTCCTCCGGAGCCAGTTCCTTGAGCAGCGTGTCGAAAAACACGATGCGCTTGTGGCGTCCGAAGCCGGTGAAGTAAGCGTTGCCGTGGCTGGAGCGTTTGGAGCCGTCCATCACGAACACCCCGTCGGAGGTGAATCCGGTGCGACGGAGCAGCGCCTCAATGCGTTGCACCAGCCCCAGGTCGGCAAGCGGACTGAAACGGTTGAACAAGGGCGCGATTATTGCGGGATATGCCCACTGCATGAGCAGATTGAATCCCATCCACAAGGCCCAGACTTTGAGCCACCACCAGGCGCCGGCCAGCTGCATCAACCACAGCACCCCCGCGGCGAACGGCCCGCCCAGGATCAGCAGCAATATGGCGCTCTTGAGCATATCGCCGATGAAGGTGACCGGCGTGGTGCGATTGAAACCGAAGCGCTGTTCGATTACAAAGGTGCGGTAGATCGACGCCGGCAGATCGAGCAGGGCCATGAGCAGGAAGGCCGAGAGCAGGAAGGCGACGCCCAGCGCGAGTGGTGAATGCAACCAACCGCGCCAGAATTGATCAAGCAGGTTGAGGCCGCCGCCGAGCGTCCAGGCCAGCAGCAGCAGGACGCCGATGGTGGACTCGATCATGCCGAAGCGGATGCGGGCGACGTTATAATCAGCGGCCTTCTGGTGGGCGGCCAGCGGGATGAAGGTTTCGAAGGCCGGTGGCACGCGGTCGCGATGGGCGAGAATGCGCCGGATCTGGCGGCGGTCCAGCCACAGTTGCACCACCCAGTGCAGGCCCAGCGCGCTGATGAAAATTAACGAAAATGTATTCATGATGATAAGGGGGAGCGGTGTATGGCGGCGTCTGCCGGCAATTTAATCTGGATCGATCTGGAGATGACCGGTCTTAATCCGGATCGGGATTATATCATCGAGATCGCCACGCTCGTGACCGACGCGCAGTTGAACATCATCGCCGAGGGACCGGTCATCGCGATCCATCAGGATGACACGGTGCTGAATGCCATGGACGCCTGGAACACGGCGCAACACAACAAATCCGGACTGGTCAAGCGCGTGCGCGAGAGCGCGTTGCGCGAAGCCGATGCCGAGCAGCAGACACTGGCGTTCCTGAGCCAGCACGCGCTGCCCAATACCTCACCCATGTGCGGCAACAGCATCTGCCAGGATCGGCGCTTTCTCCACCGCCACATGCCCGCGCTGGAAAAATTTTTCCATTACCGCAATCTCGACGTCAGCACCATCAAGATCCTGGCCAAGCATTGGGCGCCGGCCATGCCGGCCTTCGAGAAGGAATCCGTGCATCTGGCGCTGGACGACATTCGGGATTCGGTCGCGGAACTCAAACACTACCGTACACATTTCTTCAAATGTTGAGACGGCCCTGACATGGCTGCCAATGATCCGGTGTTGCCACGCGCGCTGTATCGCGCAGCGCAGGTGCGCGAACTGGATCATGCCGCGATTGAAAAACACAAAATCCCGGGCGGCGCGCTGATGGAGCGCGCCGGCGAGGCGGCATTTGCCGTTCTGTGCCAACTCTGGCCGGGAGCGAAACGGATATTGGTGTGCAGCGGTGCCGGCCAAAACGGCGGCGACGGCTTCGTCGTGGCGCGCCTGGCGCAGACCGCGGGATTGCAGGCCACGGTGGCCGTGATCGGCAAACCCAAAAGCATCCGAGGCGACGCACTGGCCAACCTTGAGTGCCTGCGCAAGACGAAGGTTTCAATGACCGAATGGAAACCGGAGCTGTTGAACGATGCCGATGTAATAGTAGACGCATTGTTGGGCACGGGGCTGGATAGACCTGTTTCCGGCCGCATGGCGGAGGTGATTACGGCGATCAACGCCTGCGGGAAGCCCGTGCTGGCCGTCGATGTGCCGTCAGGTTTGAACGCCGACACCGGCCAGCCGCGGGGCGCGGCGATCCAGGCGCAGGCGACGGTGACTTTCGTCGGCATGAAGGCGGGATTGCTGACCGGCAGCGGGCCGGATTACTGCGGGCGCATTAATTTTGCCGATCTCGGTATTCCGGCGGCGGTGTACGACGCCGTACCACCGGCTGTCACGCGAATCAGCCGTTCCGATGGCGTGCATCATCTCCCGCGCCGGGCGCGCGCCAGCCACAAGGGGCATTTCGGCCATGTGCTGGTGATCGGCGGCGATCATGGCTACGCCGGCGCCGTGCGCATGGCAGCCGAGGCCGCGGGTCGTATCGGCAGCGGTTTGGTGAGCGTGGCCACCCAGCCTGCGCATGCCCCCATGATCAGCGCGGCGCGGCCGGAGATCATGGCGCACGGTGTCGCGGATCGGCGCGCACTGGGGCCGCTCCTCAAGAATGCAACTGTGATCGCCCTGGGTCCCGGTTTGGGACAATCGGACTGGGCGCAGGATTTGCTGGGCGCGGCGCTGGAGCAGAAATTACCGCTGGTGGTCGACGCCGATGCGCTCAATTTAATCGCACTCGATCCCATCACGCGCACCGACTGGGTGCTGACGCCGCATCCCGGCGAGGCCGCCCGTCTGCTGCGCACCGACACGGCGGCGGTGCAGGCCGATCGCTATGCCGCCGCCCAGGCGGTGCGCGAACGTTACGGTGGTGTTTGCGTGCTCAAGGGCTGCGGCACGATTGTCGCCACGCCGGACGGCCTGCACGTTTGCGATGCCGGCAATCCGGGCATGGCCAGCGGCGGCATGGGCGACGTGCTGACCGGCGTGATTGCCGGCCTGCTGGCGCAGGGGCTGTCAATCAGCGACGCCGCCAGGCACGGCGTGTGCGTGCACGCCGAGGCGGCGGATCAGGCGGCGGCACAGGGCGGCGAGCGTGGCATGCTGGCGACTGATCTCATGACCTGGCTCCGTCGGCTGGTCAATTGAAAACGATGGTGATTCGCTCGGCGCGGGCGATGGAGTCCCTCGGCCGGCGCCTGGCGGCGGTGACAGCGCCCGGCGCCGTCATTTTTCTGCAAGGCGAACTCGGTGCCGGCAAGACGACGCTGGTGCGCGGTTTTCTGCGGGCATTGGGCGTGATCTCGGCGGTGAAAAGCCCCACCTACACGCTGGTTGAGCCGTACTCGACCGCCGCCGGTCCGGTGATGCACGTCGATTTGTACCGCCTCAAGGATCCCCGGGAACTGGAGTACAGCGGCCTGCGCGATCATTTCAATGGCGAGACCATCTGCCTCATCGAATGGCCGGAGCGGGGTGAGGGTGTCTTGCCTGTTCCTGATTTGCGCATAGGAATCGACAAGCAGCTTGGAAATACGCGCGCGCTCACCCTCGGTGCAGAAACAATAGGTGGGGCAAGGAGTTATGCAGAATTTGTCTCTGCGGATAAAGTTAAAAATACTTGATATTCAATAAGTTATTACAATGTCATAATAAATACTTGAAAAAAACCGCGTATCAGATAAAAATCTATATGGAGATCAAAGAGAAATCTATAAGGCCTCATGCGCTTTCTGGTTTTATTTTTCGCACTTATCCCTGCGCTTTGCCCCGCGGCCAGCGTCGACGTGCAACGTATGCGCGTCTGGCCCGCGCCGGACAACACCCGCGTCGTCTTCGACATGAGCGGCCCGGTCAAATACGAAATCTTCACCATTCCCGATCCGAACCGCGTGGTCATCGACGTCGATCAAGCGCAGGTCATCGCCCCGCTCAACAAACCCGGCGGTGATCTACGGCTGCTGAAGGGAGTGCGTTGGGGCGAGCGTCCGGGCGGCGGATTGCGCATGGTGCTGGATGTCGCCCATCCCGTACAGGTGCGCACCGCCATGCTCAACCCGAACCAGCAATATGGACATCGCCTGCTGGTGGATTTGGTGGAACAGGCGCGGGCATCGGATGTCGCGCCCTTTGCGGGCACGCCGCTCAAGGCACAACCACTGACACTCGCATCGGCCGCGCCGTCGCTGTCACCGGCTCTCTCCGCCACCCGGTCGGTCAGCGCCGACAACGGCTCGCGCGACATCGTGGTGGCCGTGGATGCCGGCCATGGCGGCGACGACCCCGGCGCCACCGGCAGCAACGGCACCCGGGAAAAGGACATTACCCTCAGCATCGCCCGCCGTCTGGCAGGAATCATCAATCAGCAGAAGGGCATGCGCGCCGTGCTGACCCGCAATGGCGATTATTTCATTCCGCTGCGCGAGCGCATGGACAAGGCGCGCGAACAGAAGGCCGATCTATTCGTCTCCATACACGCCGATTCCTATCGTGATCCGCGCACCCGCGGCTCGTCGGTGTACGTGCTGTCGCAGCGCGGCGCCAGCAGCGAGGCTGCGCGCTGGCTGGCGGACCAGGAAAATGCCTCCGATCTGGTCGGCGGCGTGACTCTGGACGACAAGGACGCGCAACTCAAATCCGTGCTGCTCGATTTGTCGCAGACCGCCGCCATCGAGGCGAGCGTGAATGTCGCCGGCAAGGTGCTGACCGAACTGGACGACGTCGGCAACGTGCATCACCGCGAGGTGCAGCATGCCGGCTTTGTGGTACTCAAGTCTCCCGATATCCCCTCCATATTGATTGAAACCGCCTACATCACCAATCCGCAGGAAGAAAAGAAATTGCGCAGCGCCGATCATCAGCAGGCGCTGGCACAGGCCATCGCCGAGGGCGTGCAACACTACTTCGAGGACAACCCACCGACCGGCACGTTCATGGCGCAGTTGCGCCAGAGCCGCATGACCGCTGCCCGTTAACCCATCCGTTTGAACCCGCCATTTGCGCGTGGTTTAATTTCCGGCGTTTCAAATTAGCTTGTGCCCTGTTTATATTGCCGGGCGCGGCAAAATCAATGTGTTGTAAACGTAGCGCAGGATTATGCGGCGTTTAGTGCCAGAAGAATATATGGCGAAGGTGAAATCTAATTTATAGTTGGGCGTCACTTCAAGACCCAGTGGTTCTGACCAGGCAGTTCGAAAGGAGTGCGACATGATCGGTGTAGTCGTGACGTTTCGCTACGGAAACAATTTTGATGAGCAAGCCGTGCGGAAGATTGCCGAGACCGCTCGCGCAAGGTTTGAAGGGATGCCGGGGCTTCGCTCAAAGGCCTTCGCGTTCAATGCCGGAAAGCGCGAGGCCACGAACTTCTATGTCTGGGATTCAGAGGATGCTGCCAAGGCGTTCTTCACCGATCAATTGCTCGAGCGCGTGACAGGTCTCTATGGCGTGCGCCCCACCGTCGAGTTCGTGCAGATTGCCACGCTCGTGGAGAACACACGCACGTGACATGGTCCAGGGATGACGCCCAACCCTTCGTTGCACCCGCCCGCTAAACCTGTGTCATCTAAATCAAATTATGCTTAAAAGCCGGCCATGAGCGAAACCCCTGTCAACCCGAGATTGGCAGGCAAATGGAGGAGCACGTAAGCAGGGGACGTACCACATTTCTCCTTACTAATGCAAAAGACCATGCGCATTCAAAAAAGATTATGGGTTGCAGTATGCGCGGCACTACTTGCTGCTTCTGCTGTAGCTGTAGATTCGAAGCAAAGTTTCGAGAACCGGTGCGGGTGGTTTGTTAATCCGACACCGGCAAACGTGTCGCTGATTGACCGAGATGGCGAATGGATCATCGGCATACAAGGTGGCCATCAAGCCGAAGGCGATTGGCCCAGGTTCAAACGGAACCAATGGGTCGAGCAGAACGGCAGCTACGGCTACGGCTGCGCGTGTCTCAAGGTCATCGTGGACAAGGACACACATGAGGTGGTCCAAATCGATTCCGCCTCCGCCCGTCCGCTTGACAGTTGCCGGCAAGACCCTGCGCTGAAGGAGCCGAAATAGAGTTGTCATGCGGTTATGGACGCTGCACCCCCGGTATCTCGATCCGCAAGGTCTTGTCGCCTTGTGGCGGGAGGCGCTGCTGGCGCAGGCTGTTCTCCGGGGACGCACGCGCGGCTATACGCATCATCCTCAACTGGCTCGTTTCCGGTCTTCTGGAACACCGGGCGGTTCCATTGCGGCGTATCTTCGCGTCGTTCACGAAGAGGCGACGCGGAGGGGATACCGTTTTGACGCGAAGAAAATCGCGCGCGGCAGCCGGGTTAAATCCATTTCGGCCACAAAGGGCCAGCTCGCTTATGAATGGAAGCATCTCAGGGCAAAATTGCGCCGCCGCGCTCCGTCCTGGATGGCCACATTGAAGCCGCGATCCCTTCCCGCACCCCACCCTCTATTTCGCATCATTCCTGGCGGCGTGGCTGAGTGGGAAGTCATCAAGCCCGACAAGCCAGCCAACCTGACGCTGCGCAGGCATCGCGTCAGATAGCTTTCCCGGCGAATGACTCAAGTCGTGCTGTGCAAGGAGGGTGTGTTGGCGGTAGCATAGTTTCATGTTGAAGGAACGGTCGCGCATCCGGCTTTTACCGGAGGCGCTCATCAATCAAATCGCCGCCGGCGAAGTCATCGAGCGGCCCGCCTCGGTCGTCAAGGAACTCATCGAGAACAGTCTGGATGCGGGCTGCATGCAGATCGAAATCGATTGTGAGCAGGCCGGTCTGCGTCTCATCCGGGTGACGGACGACGGTCATGGCATCGAGCCGGAAGATCTGCCGCTGGCGCTGTGCCGCCACGCCACCAGCAAGCTGCAGTCCTTCGCCGATTTGAGTCATCTGAATACGCTGGGCTTTCGTGGCGAGGCGTTGCCGAGCATCGGTTCCGTCGCCAAATTGGCGGTTACTTCCCGTGGTATGGGACTAGAGGCCGCCTGGCGGGTGCGCGTGGCGGGCGACGCCAGCGTGCAGGGGCCGGAACCCGCCGCGCATAATCCGGGCACCACGGTCGAGGCGCGGGAATTGTTTTTCAATGCCCCGGCGCGGCGACGCTTTGTGCGCAGCGAGCGCACGGAGTTTTTGCATATCGAGGATCGCACGCGAACGGCGGCGCTCGGCGCCTTTCACGTGGGCTTCCGGCTGGTTCACAACCGCCAGACCATCCTGAAGTTGCGCGCGGCGGATACCGAGGCCTTGCAACGCGAGCGCCTGGTCAAACTCTGTGGCGCCGGATTCATGGCGACTGCGCACGCCGTCGAGGCGCTGGTGGAGGATTTGCGCCTATGGGGCTGGATCGCACCCGCAGAGGCGGCGCGCAATCAGAGCGACGTGCAACATCTATTCATCAATCACCGTCCGGTGCGCGACCCCAGGCTGCAACACGCCATCCGGCTGGCCTATCAGGATCGGCTCGCACCGGGCCGCCATCCAGCCTATGTGCTGTATTTGATTATGAACCCGGCCGATCTCGATGTGAACGTGCACCCGGCCAAGACCGAAGTGCGTTTTCACGACGTGCGGCGGGCGCATGATTTTGTGTTGAGCGGATTGCGCAACGCTCTGGAGCAGGGCGGTGCGGGGCGGCGGGTTTTTCTGCCGCCTTTGCCAACGCGCGCGACCCCCCCCGTCCCTGTTGTCGCCGAAACGCGGGCTGAATATGAAACAACGGACATTCGATCCGAACGCGAACGTCCGCGTGATTTGGAAGTGGTGGCCGGGCGCTATCTGTTGTCCGTGAGCGGTGATGATCTCATCATCAGCGATCTGTGGCGCGCTTTCGGCGACTTGAAGCGCCTGCGTCTGCAGCGGGCCGCGGCGGGGGGCGATATCGCGGCGCAGCCGCTGCTGTTCCCGGCGAACGTCGCCGTCGAGGAACAACACCTGGAGTGGCTGGCGACGTACGGCTCCCGGCTGCGGCGGATTGGCTTTGACGTGGAGCCTGCCGGACCGCGCGCCCTGCTTGTGCGCGGATTGCCGGCGGCACTGCGCGATGTGGAGGCATCGGCACTGATGCGACAGTTTGTCGGAACCACTCTGGATGATTTACAAGCTGATGACGCCTTGATCGAGATGCTGGCGGATATGTCCGCGACGGCCACGCCGATCAAGAGCGTAGCGCGGGCGCGGGCCTTGCTGCGCGATCTGGCGCAGGAGGAAGGTGCCGACATCGGGCGCAGCCAGCGGCGGGCGACTGTCGAGGAATTGCTGTCATTGCTTAAAACCTCCGGCTAGAAGCCGTCATGGCGCGTCACGTTCGTTCGCCCGCCATATTTCTGATGGGCCCCACCGGGGCGGGCAAGACGGCGCTGGCGGTGGAACTGGCCGCGTATCTGCCGTGCGAGATCATCAGCGTCGACTCGGCGATGATCTATCGTGGCATGGACATCGGCACCGCCAAACCGGACGCGGATGTCCTGGCGCGCGCGCCGCACCGGCTGATTGGTATTCGCGATCCCGTCGAATCATACTCCGCCGCCGAATTCCGCCGTGATGCGCTTGCGGCCATGGGTGAAATCACCGCACAGGGCCGGATTCCCCTGCTGGTGGGTGGCACCGGGCTTTATTTCCGCGCGTTGGAACGGGGGTTGTCACAATTACCACAAGCCAACACCGCAGTGCGGGAGCGCCTGCAGGCCGAGCAGGAGCGAGCCGGACTGGCGGCCTTGCATCGCCGGCTGGCGAAGGTGGACCCCGAATCCGCGCGCCGCATCCATCCCAATGACAGTCAGCGCATCCTGCGCGCGCTGGAAGTATTTGAGTTGACCGGCCGGCCTTTGTCCGAGGGTTTCCGCGACCGGCGCGGGCCGGAGTGTCCCTACCGGTTGATCAAACTGATACTGGCCCCGGCCGAGCGGGGCTGGCTGCATGCGCGCGCGGCGCAGCGGTTTCACGACATGCTCAAGGCGGGATTCATCGATGAAGTGAAAAGATTGCACGCGCGCGGCGATTTGCATCCCGCCCTGCCGTCCATGCGCGTTGTAGGCTACCGGCAGGCGTGGCGCTATTGCGCGGGCGAGGACGACCTTGCCGCCATGACCGAAAAAGCCATTACCGCCACGCGCCAACTGGCGAAACGGCAGCTCACCTGGTTGCGTGATGAGACCGACGCGCACTGGCTGGCGGCTGATCAGGAGGCAGCGGCGTTGACGGCAATGGCCGTGAAAATCCTGCGGCAGGAATTGGAGCCGGTTCAATAATATCAATGTGATGTCTGGTGTCCGCGGGCAGTTCTACGCCATGCAAAATACGGTGTATAATTAATATAATATATAGCGTGCATTGAGATAAGTCCTTGGCTGCGGAGAAAAAATATAGTCCCGGCGCGCCATAAAATCAGGGAAGATTCGGCGGCGCGGATAATAATAAGAAGGAGAACAACCCATGAGTAAAGGACAATCGTTGCAGGAACCCTTTTTAAACGCGCTACGCAAAGAGCATGTGCCGGTGTCGATTTATCTTGTCAATGGCATCAAATTGCAGGGGCAGATCGAATCCTTTGACCAGTTTGTCATCCTGTTGAAGAATTCCGTCAGCCAGATGGTCTACAAGCACGCGGTTTCGACCGTCGTCCCGGCGCGCAATGTCAAACTGCCGCGTTCCGATGAGGAACAGCCGCCGGCGCCGATGTGAGCCGATGACACCGGCCATAATCCCGTTGATGTGACACGGCGCTTTTCTTACAACGCCGGCGATTGCACCCCTTCCGATTCGCGCGGGTACTCGCCGCGCAGGAGTCATTCCTTCCTTGCTTGAACGTCCCCGCAGCGGCGAACGGGCCGTCCTGATTGGCCTTCGCCTGCGCGGCTCCCGGGCCGGCGACTCGTTGGCGGAATTCCGCGAGCTGGCGCGCTCCGCCGGAGTCGAGACGGTGGCCGAACTCGGCGGTTCGCGATCCAGTCCCGATCCGGCCTATTTCATCGGCCGCGGCAAGGTCGGGGAACTGTGCGACCTGATTCGGGCGCATCGGGCCGAGGTGGCGCTGTTCAATCACGCCCTGTCGCCCGCGCAGGAGCGCAACCTCGAAAAGGCCTTGCAATGCCGCGTCGTCGATCGCACCGGCGTGATTCTCGACATCTTTGCACAGCGCGCCCGCACCTTCGAGGGCAAGCTGCAGGTGGAACTGGCCCAGCTCGAACACCTCTCCACCCGGCTGGTGCGCGGCTGGACACACTTGGAGCGGCAGCGCGGCGGCAGTATCGGATTGCGCGGACCGGGCGAAACGCAATTGGAAATCGACCGGCGTTTGATTGGCCGCCGCATCCGGCAGATCAACGAACGCCTGCAGCGCGTGCGGTCACAGCGCCACGTACGCCGCCATTCGCGCAGCCGCGCTGGAATACCGGCCATATCGCTCGTGGGTTACACCAACGCCGGAAAATCCACCCTGTTCAACCGGCTGACCGGCGCCGATACTTATGTCGCCGATCAACTGTTCGCCACGCTTGATCCGACCCTGCGGCGGCTGGACCTGCCCGGCGCGGGAAGCGCGGTATTGAGCGACACCGTGGGTTTCCTGCGCGATCTGCCGCATGAACTGGTGGCGGCGTTCCGCGCCACGCTGGAGGAGGTGCTGGAGGCGGACTTGTTGCTCAAGGTGGTGGACGCCGCCGATGAGGAACGTGACACACGCAGCGACGACGTCGGGAGGGTGTTGGAGGAAATCCACGCCGACGCCGTGCCGGTGCTGGAGGTCTACAATCAGATCGATCGCCTGCCGGTAGTCACGCCCCGTGTGGAGCGCGATGCGGCCGGCGCGCCCAAGCGGGTATGGGTCTCGGCGCGAACCGGAGCGGGGGTGGATCAATTAATCGCGGCCATCACGGAACGCCTGGGCAGCCGCTACTCCTGCCGGATATCACTGCCGCCGGCGGCCGGTCGTTTGCGCGCGCGGTTGCACGATGAGGGCGTCATACTTGCCGAGGTTCGTGATCCCCTAGGCGGCTGGCAGCTGACACTGGGCATCGACGCGCCGCGCCTGCGGCGGTTGTGTCTGCGTTGCGGTTTCGATCCTGATCAGATCGGTCCGGCCGTGGTCCATGCGGCGGCCTGACCGGCCGGTACTCCGGAACACAACCTGTGTACATCCGATAGTTCAAGTTGCAGCCGGCGCGCGCCTGCCCGTACAATCGCTGCGGAAAAACACCATGATTTGCATGTCCTTTCACTCACGGAAAGTCTTCCACCACGTCCCTGATTTTTTTCGGAGTAATGGCGCATGAGTTGGGATGACCAAAACAATCGCGACCCCTGGGGCCGGCGGGATGATGACGGACCGCCGGACTTCGAGGAGATGGTCCGGCGTATGCAGGAAAAGTTCAGCCGCCTGTTCGGTTCGGGCAAGGCGGGGGCTCGCGGCACCGGCGGCAATTCCGGCGCCCACCTGCCGTTGCTGTTTTTATTCGCGGTGTTTGTGCTGGTGATGGAATGCGCCTACGTCATACAGCCGGGCGAACGCGGGGTGGTGCTGCGCTTCGGCCGGCATGTCGCCACGCTAACGCCGGGCCTGAGCCTGCGCCTGCCGCGGCCGATCGAACGCGTCGAGAAGGTCAATGCCGACCTCGTGCAGTCGATGACGGACAAGGCCTCCATGCTGACCCGCGACGAGAACATCGTCGATATAGAACTGGAGGTGCAGTACAAGGTGCGCGAAAACGAGGTGGACCGCTATCTATTCAAGGTACGCGGGCCGGAGGGCACGCTGCGCCAGGCCACGGAGGCCTCCGTGCGCGAGATCATCGGCGGCAACACCATGGATTTCATACTCACCGACGGGCGCAATCAAATTGCGCGATCGATCAAGGAAACCCTGCAACGCATTCTGGACGACTATCAATGCGGATTGATGGTGAATGCCGTCAACATAAAATCCGCCAAGCCGCCCGACGAGGTGAAGGCCGCCTTCGATGACGCCATCAAGGCGCGCGAGGACGAACAGCGGTTGATCAATGAGGCCGAAGCATACAAGAACGACATACTGCCCAAGGCACGCGGGGCGGCGGCGCGCGCGCAGGCCGATGCGGAGGCCTACAAGGCCAAGGTGATTGCGCAGGCCGAGGGCGACGGCAGCCGCTTCACGCAACTGCTCGAACAATACCGCCGTGCGCCGGAGGTTACCCGCCAGCGGCTGTACATCGAGACCATGGAGTCGGTGCTGGGCAGTCTCTCGAGAGTCATCATCAACGATTCCGCCGCCCGTCCCCTGCTGTATCTTCCGTTGGAGAAATCCACCGGCGCAGCCGAGACTCCGCCGGCTGTACCGCCGCCGATCATGACGCCGGAAGGGACGAGCGAGAAAGTGGAACAACCGCCGGCATCCGGCGAATTGCATTCCCGCGGCGATGGCCGGGAGCGGGAGGAGCGCTGACATGAACCCGTTGCGCTCGCTGTTGTTGATCCTGGCCTTCGTCATTCTCGGCTGGTCGTGCACGTTCGTCGTCACCGAGCGCCAGCAGGCCTTGCTGCTGAATTTCGGCAGCATCATCGGTTCGGATTATGCCCCAGGCCTGCATTTCAAGTGGCCGTGGAATCAGGTGCGGCGCGTGGAGCGGCGCATCCTGAGCCTCGATGCCGGCGAACCGGAACGGTTTCTCACCAATGAAAAGAAGGATGTCATCGTCGATTCCTATGTGCGCTGGCGCATCGTCGACGTGGAAAAGTATTACCGGGCGACGCAGGGCGACGAGAACCGCGCCGGTCAGCTGCTTTATCAGGCGATCAATTCCAAGCTGCGCGAGGAATTCGGAAAACGCTCCGTGCAGCAGGTGGTCTCCGGTGAGCGCGGAGAGATCATGAACATCGTCACCCAGACGGTGGACAGCACCACCGGCAGCGATCTCGGCATCAAGATCGAGGACGTGCGCATCAAGCGCATCGATTTGCCGGCGGAGGTCAGCGGTTCTGTATACGGGCGCATGCGCGCCGAGCGCGATCGCGTGGCGCGCGACTTCCGTTCGCGCGGCGCCGAGGCGGCGGAGCGGGTTCGTGCCGACGCCGATCGCGAACGCACCGTCATCCTCGCCGATGCCTACCGCGACGCCGAGCGGGTGCGCGGCGAGGGCGACGCGCGCGCGACAGAGATTTATGCGGAGGCTTATGGCGCCGATCGGGAATTCTACGATTTTTACCGCAGCCTCAACGCCTACAAAAACAGTTTCTCGGGCAAGAACAACATGCTGCTGCTGAGCCCCGACAGCCAGTTCCTGAAGTACTTCAACTCCGACAAGCCCCCTGCGCCCTGAGTTCCAATACATGACCGTGTGGCAGGAATTTTTCATCGCGCTGGGGCTGATGCTGGTGTTGGAAGGCATCGGCCCGTTTGTGTATCCCACCGCCATGCGGCGGGTGTATTTCACGGCCGCGCACCTGCGTGAACCGGTGTTGCGAACCCTGGGATTGCTGTCCATGTTGTTCGGTCTCATCCTCATGTACGGGGCGAGGTAGGCGCGCGTGCGCGACTCGGAACGCTGGCTGTTGCCGGAAGGCGTGGAGGAAATCCTGCCGCCGGAGGCCGAACGGTTGGAGGCGCTGCGCCGGCGCGTGCTGGATCGACTGCAGGCCTGGGGATACGAGATGGTGGTGCCGCCGTTCGTCGAGCATCTGGAGGCGCTGTTGACGGGCATGGGGCGCGATCTCGATTTGCAGACCTTCAAACTGACCGATCCGAAAAGCGGCCGGCAGCTCGGCGTGCGCGCCGACATGACGCCACAGGTGGCGCGCATCGACGCACATCGGCTGCGGCGCGACGCGCCCACACGGCTGTGCTATATCGGTACCGTGCTGCACACTCATGCCGCCATGCCGGGCGGCAGCCGGAGCCCCCTGCAACTGGGCGCCGAGTTGTATGGCCACGCCGGCGTGGAGAGCGACGCCGAGGTGATCTGTCTGATGAGCGACATCCTGACGCTGGCGGGAGTCAGACCGCTTTGTCTCGACATCGGCCACATCGGCATCTTCCGCGGTCTCGCGCGCAAGGCCGGGCTGGATGCCGATCGTGAAATGGAACTGTTCTCGCTGCTGCAGCGCAAGGCGGCGCCGGAAATCGCGGAATCAGCGCGGGCCTGGCGTCTGGCCGCGCCGCTGCGTGACCGGTTGCTGGCCCTGACCCGGTTGAATGGCGGCAGCGCGGTGTTGAACGAGTCACGGCAACGCCTGCGGGGCGCGGGCGCGGAGGTTGCGCGCGCGCTGGAGGATTTGCGCCGCATTGCCCACCTGCTCAAGCGCCGTCTGCCGGGGGTGGCGCTGCACTTCGATCTGGCCGAATTACGCGGCTATCACTATCACACCGGCGTGATGTTCGCCGCCTACCATCCGGGCGAGGGACAGGCGCTGGCATGGGGCGGGCGCTACGACAACGTCGGCAGGGTCTTCGGCCGCGCGCGCGCCGCCACGGGTTTCAGTCTCGATCTGTTGCGCCTGTTGCGCCGCCAGCCGCCGGGCAGGCCCACTGCGGTCCGCCGCATACTTGCGCCATCGACGCCGGCGGACGCGGCGCTTCACGAGACGATCGCGGCGCTGCGCCGCCGCGGCATGCGCGTCATCATGGATTTGCCCGGCAAGCGGGGCAACGCCGGCGCGCCCGGCTGCACGCACAGACTTGTGCGCAGCCGCGGCGGCTGGCGCGTCGTCAGGCTTTAAACGGTTTCCTTTCAAGCGGGCAGCCAACGTGGGCAAAAACGTCGTCGTGATCGGCACGCAGTGGGGGGACGAGGGCAAGGGCAAACTGGTCGATCTGCTGACCGATCGCGTGCGTGCCGTGGTGCGTTTTCAAGGCGGTCATAACGCCGGACACACCGTCGTCGTCAACGGCAAGAAAACGGTCTTGCATCTGATCCCGTCGGGAATTCTACGGGAGGGCGTGGAGTGTCTGATCGGCGGTGGCGTGGTGGTCAGCCCGCAGGCACTGGTCGAGGAGATCACGATGCTGGAAAAGAGCGGCATAGTCGCGCGTCCGCGGATTTTTTTGAGCGACGCCTGCCCGTTGATTTTGCCATACCACGTCAAGCTCGATCAGGCGCGTGAACTGGCCAAGGGCAAGGCGGCGATCGGCACCACCGGCCGCGGCATCGGCCCGGCGTACGAGGACAAGGTCGCGCGCCGCGCCTTGAAGGTGGGCGATCTTCCGCACCGGGAGCGCTTCGCCGCCAAGTTGGGCGAAGTCCTGGACTTCCACAATTTTTCGCTGCAGCACTATTACAAACAGCCACCGGTGGATTTTCAGCAGTGCCTGGATGAGGCCATGCAGAGCGTCGGGATGCTGGCGCCCATGATCACCAGCATTCCCGATCGCATCGCCGCGCATCAGGCCAGCGGCAGTAACATACTGTTTGAGGGCGCGCAGGGCACGCTGCTCGATGTTGATCACGGCACCTACCCCTACGTCACTTCGTCCAATACCACGGCGGGCAACGCGGCCACCGGCAGCGGCGTGGGACCGCGTTGCCTCGATTATGTGCTGGGCATCACCAAGGCCTATACCACGCGCGTCGGCGGAGGTCCGTTCCCGACCGAGCTTACCGATGACGTGGGCGAATATCTTTCCAAGCGCGGCAACGAATTCGGCGCCACCACCGGCCGCCGCCGTCGCTGCGGCTGGTTCGACGCCGTGGCGCTGCGCCGTTCGCGACTGATCAACAGCCTGTCCGGTTTGTGCGTCACCAAACTGGACGTGCTCGACGGCCTGGACACCATCCGTCTTTGCACCGGTTACCGCCGTGACGGCGAAACTTTCCTGACGCTGCCCGGCAACGCCGATGCGCTGGTGGGCTGCGAGCCGATCTACGAGGAGTGGCCCGGCTGGAAGGAATCCACGCTGGGCCTCCGCCGCTATGCCGATCTGCCGAAGAACGCGCGGACCTACCTGGAGCGGATCGCTGCAACCGTCGAGACGCCTCTGGATATCATCTCCACCGGCGCCGATCGTGCCGACACCATTATTCTCCGCCATCCCTTCGATTGAACAGGTTCCGGCCGCTGGTGCCGGGGAAAATCTGTGCTATGTTTGTGGTATGGTGGAAGAAAAATATTAGACCCGGTTCACGGGCGCTCCTTGGGGAGGTTTCCGGACCACACACGGCAGGCCATTCTCGTGGCGGTGCAGCATAAATTGTGTGTATGACGCCGGCCCATGCGGGACAATCAAATTCCTGTTTATTGGCTGAAGACAAGACGGAATATCTATGAACATATTAAATAGAATGAAATTGGCGCAGAAACTCGCGCTGATGGTGGTGATCCTCATGGTGCCGGCAGTTTATCTCATCTATCTATTGGTGGAGGAGAAAGACGTCACCATAAACATGACCCGGCAGGAGATCACGGGCACCGAATATCTGAAGCCGGTCTATGGTCTTCTGGAGCACGTCATGGAGCACAGGGGCATGACCAATCTGCTGCTGGGCGGAGACACCGGCATCAGCGCCAGTGCCGAGGAAAAGCGTCAGGCGATAAACAACGACATGCAAACGGTGGCCGCGGCCGAGGCCCTCTACGGTCGGAGCTTGAAGACCAGCGAACGCTGGACGTCGGTAAAGAATGATTGGGACAACCTCAAGGATCAAGGACAGGGCCTGACCCGGGAGGAAAGCTTCAAGCGCCACACCACCCTGATCACCGACATCATCGCCCTCATCACCCAGGTCGGCGATACCTCCAATCTGGTGCTCGATCAGGAACTGGACGGTTCTTACCTGATGACGACGGTGGTATCAAAAATGCCATCGCTGCTCGAAACCATCGAGGCCCTGCGCGAGAAGGTCGCCATGGGCCTCTTGAAAGCGCAGACGGATGACGCCCATTCCGAGTTTTCCACCATGGTGGTTTTGGTGCGCAATCAGACCTACGTATTGCAGCGTGGCATGGGTGTGGCTTTTGATTACAACCCGGCGCTCAAGTCGCAGTTGTCCGGCCCGCTGGATGAATTCATGAATCAGTCCGCGAAATTCACCGAGATGGTGGACAGGGAGATCGCGCGCGGGGCGGGCAAGGCGGGCGTCGGCGATGCCGCCGTCGCCAGCGCGCAGGACTTGTTTCAGGCGGGTAGCAACGCCATCGCCGCCGCCGTGAAACTCAACGAGATGAATCTGACCGCCCTGGATGAACTGCTCAAGAGCCGCATAGATCGTTTCAACAAAAAGAAATACCTGGCCCTGGTCAACGTCCTGATCGGCATCGCCATCGCCGTTTTTTTTGCCCTGTTCATCACCCGCTATATTTCTCACAACGTCGACGGCCTGATCTCGGTCATCAAGCAGTTTTCGAAGGGCAATTTCACCATCGAACTCTTTGAAAACAACGACAAGGACGAGATCAGCAGGCTGTTCAATTCGCTGCATGATTTGCAGGTCAAGCTGGCGGAAGTGATCAACGGCATCCGCGCCGGCGCCAACGAGGTGACCGCGGCCGCGGATCAGGTGGCACAGGGGAATGCCAATCTCTCCCAGCGCACCCAGGAACAGGCCTCGAATCTGGAGGAAGTGGCGTCGAGCATGGAGGAGATGACCGGAACGGTGGATCAGAATGCGGCCAATGCGCAGCAGGCCAATCAACTGGCCTCGGCCTCACGGGAACAGGCGGACAAGGGCGGTTCCGTGGTGGGCCGCGCAGTGACGGCGATGAACGAGATCACCGTTTCCAGCAGCAAGATCGCGGACATCATCGGCGTGATCGACGAAATCGCCTTCCAGACCAACCTGTTGGCCCTGAATGCGGCGGTGGAGGCCGCGCGGGCGGGCGAACAGGGGCGCGGCTTCGCCGTTGTGGCTTCGGAGGTGCGTAATCTGGCCGGACGCAGCGCCACGGCGGCGAAGGAGATCAAGGGTCTGATCCAGGACAGTGTGTCCAAGGTGAAGGATGGCGCGAAACTGGTCAACGACGCCGGCAAGGCACTGGAAGAGATCGTGACGTCGGTGAAAAAGGTGAGCGACATCGTGGCCGAGATCGCGGCGGCAAGCCAGGAGCAATCTTCGGGAATTGCGCAGGTCAACAAGGCGGTGCTGCAGATGGACGAAATGACGCAGCAGAACGCCGCGCTGGTGGAGGAGGCCGCAGGCGCCAGCGAATCCATCAGTGCGCAGGCGGAGGAACTCATGGCCATGGTGGGATTTTTCAAGGTGGAGGAGAAAGCGGTGCAACAGATGCATAAAGTCGAGGCGGCGCAACAGATGGCGTCACCCAAGACTTCTGGCGCGCTGGGCAAGGAATCGCGCACCTCCGCAGAGGAAGGGAGGAAGGCCCCCAAGCCGGCACTCATTCAAAAGGCGCAAAAACAGGATGATAGCGAGTGGCGGGAGTTTTAATCTAAAATCATCCCGCATTACCCCACCATTCCACCCGTTGAGGAGACATCGGCCATGAATACGGCGGCGCAGGCTGTCGACAAGCAGGCGACCGGAGAGGAAGCGGCCAGCCAGTATCTCACCTTCATGCTGGCGGGCGAGGAATATGGGGTGGACATCCACAAGGTGCAGGAAATCCGCTGCTGGGAGCAGCCCACCATGTTGCCGAACGCGATCAACTTCGTGCTTGGCGTCATCAATCTTCGCGGCACGGTGGTGCCCATCATCGATCTCAGACGCCGCTTTGGCCTTGAACACGGTGAGTTTGGGCCCACTACCGTGGTCGTGGTGGCCAAGGTCTCCTGCGCGGACAAGGATCGCGTCGTCGGCGTGGTGGTGGATGCCGTATCGGAGGTATACAACGTCAATGATGAACAGGTTCGCCCCGCCCCGGATCTGGGCGGCGCCATCAGCACGGATTTTGTCAAGGGATTGGTCACATTGGGCGAGAAGATGATCATTTTGCTGGACATCGATAAGCTGATTAATGCGGGTCTTTTCAAGGAGCTGGACAAGCAGGAATAGCAATGTCGGTGCACGCCCGAAGTATCCCGGGCGCGCCAGGCGCGGTATTGAGGATCATAAATTGAGAGCGACAGATATGGAATCAGAGGCCGCTGACAAGAAGAAGATCAAAATACTGCTGGTGGATGATTCCGCCTCCATGCGGGAAATGGTCAGTTTTACGCTGAAGTCCGGGGGATACGAGGTGTCGCAGGCCACCGATGGTTTGGAAGCCCTCGCCCTTGCCCGCGCCCATCAGGTCAACCTGGTCATCACCGACATTAACATGCCCAATATGGATGGCTTTACCCTCATCCGGGAATTGCGCAAGCTGCCCGGCTACAAATTCACTCCCATCCTCACCCTCACCACCGAGGACAGCGCCGACAAAAAACAGCAGGGGCAGCAGGCAGGCGCCACGGGCTGGATCGTGAAACCCTTTGATCCTGAGCACCTCTTGCAAACGGTGAAAAGAGTGCTTTGATCCTTCAATTGCTCTTCGGAGGCATTGTCAGTCACCTCCCGGATATGATGCCATGGCCGTAGACCTCGACCTGTCCCAATTCCACGGCCTGTTCTTCGAGGAAAGCGCCGAGGGGCTCACGGCCATGGAGTCCGGTTTGCTGAACCTGCGCACGGACGCCCCGGATCTCGAAATCATCAACATGGTCTTTCGCGCCGCGCATTCCATCAAGGGCGGCGCCGGCACCTTCGGGTTCAACGAGGTCGCGCACTTCACGCACATTCTTGAAACCTTGCTGGACGAGATGCGCGATCGCAAGCGCGGCGTGACCCAGGAATTGATCGACCTGCTGCTGGAGTCGGTGGATGGCCTGCGCTATATGCTGGATTCCAGCAAGAACGGCAGGGCCACGGACATGCAGCGGATGCGGGCGCTGGAACAGCGGCTCACCACGCTGCCCAGGGAGGCACACAACGAGGGCGAGGCACGCTGGCAGATTAAATTCACCCCCCGACGCCATCTGCTGAAGACCGGCAACGACCCTTATCGCATCTTTCGCGAACTACAATCCACCGGCGGACTGACGGTCAAGGTCAATGCCCAGCGGCTGCCAAATTTGGCTGAACTGGATCCGGAGGAAATTCACCTCGATTGGGAATTGTACAAAAAGGCGGGCGAGACGACGGAGGCAAGCATCCGGGAACTGTTTGCCTGGGTGGAGGGCGATTGTGATCTGCAGGTTGCCCTGCTCGGCGAGCGGCGGCATATGGTGGAGAGGCGCAAAGGCCGCGAGCCGGAGGGGGGAGAGGCGGAGGCGGAGACCGCTGGCAAGGGCCATGAGCAGGCCTCCATTCGCATCAATATCGAAAAGATCGACGGTCTCATCAATCTGGTGGGCGAACTCGTCATTACACAGTCCATATTGAACCGCATCGCGTCAGATCACGCGGTGGACAGCAGGGCGGAGAAACTGAAATGGGTCGTCGGGTTGCTGGAGCGCAATACCAGCGAGTTGCAGGATCATGCCATGCGCATACGCATGCTGCCCATCGATTTCACCTTCAACCGGTTACCCCGGCTGGTGCGCGACCTCAGTCGGTCGCTCGGCAAGCAGGTCGAGTTGAAGATCAGCGGCAACAGCACGGAGGTGGACAAGACCGTGCTTGAAAAGATTTCCGATCCGCTGGTTCACCTGATTCGCAACGCGGTTGATCACGGCATAGAAAAGCCCGAGGACCGGCTGGCGGCGGACAAACCGGCGCAGGGGCTGATTGAAATCAGCGCGCATCAGGAAGGCGGTAACATCATCATAAAAATCAGCGACGACGGCGCCGGCCTGAATCCGGAACGGATACTGGCAAAGGCACGGGAACGCGGGCTGGTGGCGGAGCACGAAGAGTTGACGCCCATGGAGGTCCAAAATCTTATTTTTCAGCCGGGATTTTCCACGGCCTCGGAGGTCAGCGACATCTCCGGGCGCGGGGTGGGGATGGATGTCGTCCGGCGCAATATCACCGATCTGGGCGGCCACATAGAACTGATGTCGGTGCCGGGGAAAGGCTCCATATTCAACATCAAACTGCCGCTGACGCTGGCCATCCTCGATGGCCAGCTTATTCGCATTGGCCGCGAGGTTTTCATCGTCCCCCTCCTGAACATCGTCGAATCCATCCAGCCGCGCAAGGCCCATGCGCTAGAGGTGACCGGACAAAACGAGGTGTATCGTTTCCGTGATCAATACATTCCCGTGATCCGGCTGTACCAGTGTTTCACCATCCCGACGGAAATCCGGGAACTGCCGCAGGGTCTGCTGGTGGTGGTGGAAGCCGGAGAACAGCGGGCGGCCCTGTTCGTGGATGAAGTGCTGGGGCAGCAGCAGGTGGTGATCAAGAGCCTGGAGGCGAACTATCAACAGGTCGCCGGCCTGTCCGGCGCCACCATACTGGGGGATGGGACGGTTGCCATGATCATTGATGTCCCCGGCCTCATTCATATGCTGCGCGCGAAAAAGGCTGTTCGCGCGGTGGTTTGAATCGTCAAGGTTCGATTACCGATCATGCCGTTGGATTTCATTCAGGAGGGGCGCGCATAGTGGCCAGAAAGAAGAAATCTCCCCGCACCACGCGGCCCGTGGAAGAACGGGATGTCAGCGCCGACCCTCGCGAACCCGCACGGAATTCCACCGTCCAGAATCATGCGCCCATCACCCTGGAGCCCGTCATTACGATCTCCGAGGCCGCCGCATTGAAAGATCAACTGCTTCCCCATATCGGCCGTAGCGGCGAAATCATCATCGATGGCTCGCGGGTGGAATCGGTGGATACCGCGGCCCTCCAGGTATTGCTGGCATTTGTGCGTTCCGCCCGCGCCCAAGGCGCCATCATACGCTGGAGCGGGATTTCAAGCGCGTTGCAGAACGCCGCCCAACTGCTGGGCATCGCCAGACTGATCAGCCTGCAGACGTGATCAGAAATCACGACGAGGCGCGGATGTGATGCAAGTGAATGCCAGTTTCAGCCGGCTCGAGTTGACAGACGATGATTTCGATTATCTCTGCACTTTGATCTACGATCAGGCGGCCATCCGGCTGACGTCCGCGAAGCGGGAGTTGGTGTACGCGAGACTCGCCAAGCGCGTGCGGGCGCTGGGGTTGCAATCCTTCAGGCAATACTGCGACTTGCTGCGCGGCGGCGACGAGGGGGAGCTGGTTCTTTGCGTCAACGCAATCACCACCAATGTCACTTCTTTTTTCCGCGAGGCCCATCATTTTGAGTTCTTGGAGCAGACGGTGTTGCCGGAACTGGTGGAGGCAAAAATCCGGACGGGGGTCAGGCGCCTGCGGCTCTGGTCCGCCGGTTGTTCCTCGGGTGAAGAGGCCTATTCCATCGAAATCGTCCTCCGGGAGCAGACGGTATTGCAGAATTGGGATGTCAGAATGCTGGCGACTGACCTCGATACGCATATACTGGAACGGGCGCAACGTGGAATTTATGATCTCAAGCAAATTGAAAGGGTGTCACCGGAGCGGCGCAGCCGCTGGTTCAGACTGGGCATCGGCAGGAATGAAGGGTTGGTGAGCGTGATACCGGGATTGAAGGAACGCATAAGTTTCCGCCAGATCAACCTCAAGGAGCCATGGCCCATGCATGGGCCCTTCGATGTGATCTTCTGCCGAAATGTGGTGATCTATTTCGACAAGGAGATGCAGAAGAAATTGTTCACGCGGTTCGCCGATATATTGTCCCCCGACGGCCATCTCTTTATCGGCCACTCGGAAAGCCTGTTTGGGGTGTCCGATCGCTTCAAGCTGGCGGGCCCCACCGTCTATCGGAAGGTTTCCTGATGCGGCAAAAAAACACACCGGCAATTTATGACTGTCTGCCGCAGGCATTGCCCGGCTTTGAGAACATCAACCGCTACTGGGACAACAAACACAACATCTATGCCGCCAAGATCGTGCAAGGCGAATACTATGTGACCACGCACAATGAAATCATCACCACGGTGCTGGGCTCCTGCGTGTCGGCCTGCATCCGCGATTGGAAGATCGGCATTGGCGGGATGAACCATTTCATGCTGCCGGCGGAGGGCAAATACAAAAGTGGCGCCTGGCGGGACAGTCCGGTGGACACCGCCGCCCGCTACGGGAACGTCGCCATGGAGCGTCTGATCAATGCCATACTCTCGCATGGCGGCAGGCGCGATCACCTCGAAGTGAAGGTGTTCGGCGGAGGAAGATTGCTCAACATCGCCATGGACATCGGTCGGGACAACATCGATTTCATCAAAAAATATCTTGATACGGAAAATCTGGAGATCAAGGCGGAAGATCTCGGCGGCGAATACCCCCGGAAGCTGGAGTATTTCCCCGCCAGCGGACGGGCGCGGGTGAAGAAACTGTTGAAGACGCACAACGACACCATCTTCCAGCGCGAGCAGAACTATATCGAGGCGCTGAAGCACGTCGCTGTTGAAGGCGGTGTCGAACTGTTCGGGAAATGATTTCGATAAATATCGTCCCTCTATGAAGTCGATACGCGTGCTCATCATCGATGATTCCGCATTGGTGCGGAAACTGTTGACCGAAATATTGAGTTCGGATCCGGACATCGAAGTGGTGGGTGCGGTTATGGATCCGCACATCGCCCGGCAGAAGATCAAGGAATTGAACCCCGATGTACTGACCCTCGATGTGGAAATGCCGAGGATGGACGGCCTGAGTTTTTTGCGCCAGTTGATGCGTCTGCGGCCCATGCCGGTGGTGATGATTTCCAGCCTGACCCAGGAAGGCGCGGAGACCACCCTCGACGCGCTGGCGATGGGCGCGGTGGATTTCATCAGCAAACCCAAGGTCGACGTCGCCAACCTGTTGCAAGATTATGCCGAGGAGATCGTCAGAAAGATCAAAAACGCGGCGGCGGTGAAGGTCCGGGCGCGGGTGAACAAACCGACCAGCACGGGGGTGGCAAGGCAGGAGGCGGGACCCGCTGGCGGCGCGCTGGATGTCGATTCGAAATATTCCGCGACGGCAATCCTGCAGCGTCCCGTCAATATCAAGGTCATAAAGACGACGGACAAGATCATCGCCATCGGCGCATCCACCGGCGGCACCGAGGCCATCAAGGAGGTCCTCGAGCAGATGCCAGCGGATACCCCGGCAATCCTGATTGCCCAGCACATTCCGTCCGTGTTCAGCAACGCCTTCGCGCAGCGGATGAACCGGTCTTCGTCCATGACGGTGGTGGAGGCGAGTGACGGGCAGCAGGTCATGCCCGGCCACGTCTACATCGCGCCAGGCGATCAGCATCTGCTGCTGAAGCGCGACGGCGCCCGTTATCGCTGCAGCTTGAGCGACGGCCCCCCCGTCAACAGGCACCGACCCTCCGTGGATGTATTGTTTCGCTCGGTGACGCAGGCGGCGGGAAAAAATGCGATTGGCATCATCCTGACCGGCATGGGCGCCGATGGGGCACGAGGATTGGGGGAAATGCGCGATGCCGGGGCCATCACCATCGCGCAGGATGAAAAGAGCAGCGTGGTCTGGGGTATGCCGGGGGAGGCGGTCAAACTGGGCGCGGCGCAGAAAATCGTGGCGCTGGACCAGATACCGGCCGCTATCATGACGGGATTGAGGGAGTTGCAGGCCTGAATGCCGTTGCCGCGGGACGATGCGAATATCGGCTCAAGGGTTGAGTGACCGCCCACGGGGGCAGAAACCTTGATTATGCCGCGGGTGTTCGTTTATGGTGCCTTATCCACCCTCAAATCATTGGGTCCCTGGGAATGTACAGCGTGTTTGCGCGACGGCCTGTGATGAACAACGAAAAACAACAACCCGCCTTCAATGCCTTTCATGATCTGGTTCTGAAGGTAAACGAATTCATTCTCGAGGAGCAGGGTCTGCTTGACGAGGAACTGGCACGCATGGGCAGGCTGGTGCAGGAGGCGGTCGCCAATCTGCACAAGAGCTTTAATGCCATGAGCGACAAGATTGTCAGGCAGTCCGAGGAACTGCAATCGCAGGGTGCGCGAGACCTGAATACCGAGGCCGGCAAGGAGATGAAATCGCTGCTGCAATCCACTCATCAGATCAGTTCCATCGTGGTCCAAGCCGTCATCTCATTGCAGTTTGAAGACATCGTCCAGCAGCTTATCCTTCACTCGCGCCAGCGCATCACCGAGATACAGAGGTTGATGCAGGCGTTACAGACGCACATGGACGAACTGGTTTCCTCGAACGCCAGCGATGGCCGGGAACTGCTGAGCATGGTGGAGGCATGTCAGGACGAGATCAACAAGACGCGGCAGGCGCTGACCTTGAGCCATCCCGCGAAACAGGAATCCTTGAATAAAGGGGATGTAACGCTATTTTAAATCACCGTTTCGTTTACCGGGCGATGTGCCCGCCATGAATGGAAAATCAAGCAGCCCATCCGCCGGCAGGATGCCGGGTGGGCGGGGGCGTCGTTTTCGCGGATGAGGTTTAATCGATAATGTGAAGCCGGCAATCATGTTGCAGCGAATATTGATCATCGACGACTCCGAGGATGTGGAGGTTCTGGTGCGTTTCTGCGCCCAGGCCTCCTGGCCCGAAGCAGTGCTGGAGATGTACGACCCCAGGTGCGGCCTGCCGGAGGCTTCTTTCAACTGGAGCCGGTATGATCTCCTGTTGCTGGATTTCGATCTCGGCCTTGTGGATCAAAACGGCCTGGATTGGCTGTTGCAGTTGAAAAGCGAACCCCGATTGCCGTGCGTGATCATGATGACGGGCTATGCCAGCGAAAAATTGGCCGCCAAGGCCGGCGCGACGGGCGTCGAGGGATTCATCGACAAAAATAAATTGACCCCAGAAACATTCGCCCACGCCGTCCGTCAGGCCATGGAGGCGAAGCGTGAGGCGATGAAACGCGCCGTTCCGGTGGGCGATAAAACGGAGTACATCAGTCCCGAGGACAGGCAGAAGCTCTGGCCTCCCGCCACTGGCCCGTCCGTCAAGGCGGGGCCCGCCGTTCAAAAGCCGGCGGCCGTGGAAGAGCGGCCCCGGGTACCGCCATCCACCGTGCCCCCCAAGCCGGCTGCGCCGAAAGAGGCGACCGCGACCACTCTGGCCCGAACAACCACCACCACGCAGGAACGCAAGGCCAGGCAGCCAGCCGACATTACCATCATGGTGCCGGGTTATACCGTCACCAAAAAAATAGGCGAGGGGGGGATGGCGTCGATCTACCTGGCCGAGCGCGATGAGGATAATCTCAAGGTGGTGCTGAAAATATTGTCCCTCAAGCAAAAGGAGGATTCAGTGCTGCTGCGCCGCTTCATGCGGGAATACAAGCTAATCGCCCAGATCGAGCATCCGAATATCGTCCAGATCTATGAACGCGCGTTTGCCAGCAGTTTTGCCTACATCGCCATGGAGTATTTCGAGCATGGCGATCTGGCCGAGCGTCTCCGCAACCGCATTGATGGCAAGACGGCGATCAAGTACCTGCACCAGATCGCCGAGGGACTTGGCGCCGCCCACGCCAAGGGTATCGTGCACCGGGATCTGAAGCCCGCGAATATCCTGTTCCGTTCCGAGCATGAGCTGGCCATTTCAGATTTCGGCATCGCCAAGGAGGTGGAATCCGATACGCTGCGCAAGCAACTGACCGTGGACGGCGCCCTGCTGGGCACGTTGTATTACGTCAGTCCGGAACAGATTCTGGGCGGGGATGCGGATCAGCGCAGCGACATCTACAGTCTTGGGGTCATCATGTACAAGATGCTCACCGGCAAGCATCCATACAGCGGCAATTCGCCGGCGCAGATTTTTGAGGGGCACATCAATGCCCCCATCCCCCTGCTGCCGCCGCCATACACTTCCCTGCAACCGCTGCTTGACGGCCTGCTCGCCAAGGATCCCAACGAGCGTTTTCAGAGCACGGAGGATTTGTTGATGGGCATCAATTGGAAGGAATGGAGTTGATCGAGACGAATCCTGAGAAATCCTTGTTGGCTTCGTCCAAAACCGGCCGGGTCAAAGATTGAGCAATTCGCCCACCACGTCCAACACGTGGGCGGGCTGCACCGGCTTGGTGAGCCAGGCGTCCTTGAGTGCGCCCAGTTCCTGCTCCGCCTTGCTTTGTTCAGATTCCGTCGTCAACACGCAGATGGGCGTTTTCATATAGCGCGGCAGTCTCTTCACCTGCTGTAGAAAGGCCAGGCCATCCATGTTCGGCATGTTGACGTCCGTGATGATGAGGTCAATCTGGCCGATGTCTTTCTGGCCCAGTTTTGTCAATGCGTCCCTGCCATCCTCCGCAGTGATGGTGTTATAGCCGCCCATCTTGAGCGTGGTGCCGATCACCGCACGCACGGACTTTGAATCGTCGACGATGAGTATGGTTTTTGGCATCATTACGCTCCCAAATCACGCGGGCGCGCCGGTCTGCGAGCCCGCCAGTTGTTGTTCCAGTTCAACATGAATCTCCTTCAGCCTGCCGCTGATGACGCTGACCAGCCCGGGCAGGCCGGCCAGATGCCTTCTTTCTTTGGCGTTGCGTTCGACGGCCAGCAAATCATCGCTGAGCGAATTGATCCCGAGATAGGACAGTATCGGACGCACCTTGTGCACCGCACGGGCGAGATGATCCCACTGCTGGCTGGCGATGGCGTTGTCGATATCGGTTAGGGCCGTCATGACCGATAACCGCCCCATCTTCAACATCTCTTTCATCATTTCCTGATCGCCGGCGCAGGTATTTTTCAGCGCTTCCAGATTGATCAGTCCCATGACCGGATTCCATGGCCGCCAGCGCGCGGCTTAAAAGGTCTTCCGCCTGCGGAGTGTTTCATGGATTTTTCTGTACAAATCCATGCGGGTAAACGGCTTCATCAGATAGTCATCAATGCCGGCTTCCCGCAGCTTTTCCTGGGGAGCCAGATCCGCGGTCAGCGCCACGATGATGACATCGCGTTTGGGCTTGTCAAAATCCTCGCGTATGTGTTTGGCGAGTTCGTAGCCGTCCATGATCGGCATGTTGATGTCAGTCAAAATAATATCATAGTTATTCCGGCGAAACTCGCCAAGCCCCTTTTTGCCGTTGTCGGCAGTGGTGACATGAATGTTGTCGAAGTCATCGAGGAATTTCAGGATCACGAAAATATTCATGGGCTCATCATCGAGGAGCAGAAGCGATATCGATTCGAATTCGCCCAGCGGCCGCTCATCCACCGCCGGCACGGCGATTTGAACGGGTTCGCGATGGATGTCGTATTCCAGTTTGAAGCTGAAGGTGGTTCCAACTCCTAGGGTGCTGCTCACTGCCACGCTTCCGCCCTGCGATTCCACCAGTTTTTTGAAGATCGCCAGGCCCAATCCGCTGCCCTTCAAGGCATCACGGCGGGCGTCGACTTGCTGATAGGCATCGAAGATATACGCCAGTTTGTCCTCCTGGATGCCGAGACCGGTGTCCTGAACCGTAAAATCCAGCAACGCCCTGGATGGAGTCACCTTCTCAGCCCCGACCCGGACCTCCACGTGTCCGGTCTCCGTGTATTTGATGGCATTGCTGATCAGGTTTTGAAGAATCTGGCTGAGCCGCGCCGCGTCGCCCATCAACGTCAAGGGAACGGATTCATCGAGCCGGCAGATCAATTGTATGCCCTTGGAGTTGGCCTGGTTCGAGAAGATGCTGATCTGCCGATCCAGAACGGCCTTCAGTGAGAATGGGGCGCGGACGAATTCGATCTTGCCGGCCTGTATGCGCTTGATGTCCAGCAGATCGTTGACGATCTGGAGCAGGAGATCGGAGGAATGCCCGAGCTTGTGCAAATACTCCCGCTGTGATTGATCCAGGGCCGTCCTGGACAGGATGTCGATGAATCCCACCACGGCGTTCATGGGCGTGCGGATGTCGTGGCTTACCGACGCGATGAACCGCTCCTCGGCCGACTTGCTTTCCTCGGCCTTTTCCTTGGCCTTCACCAGCGCGTCCTCCATCTGCACACGCTCGGTGATGTCACGAGTCACCGCCTGCCAGCCGCCTGGCTTCCCTCCCTCAAGCACCACCTGCGTATTCTGTTGCATCCAGCGGGTCTCGCCGCTGCGGGTGACGATGGGAAATTGCAGGGAGGTGGTGGCCACGCCTTTCAGCATTTGTTTGAGGTATGAACGCAGGATTTTGTGGCGGTAGGCTGGATGCACCAGATCCAGGGCGTTCATGCCCAGCAACTCCTCCTTGGAATATCCGGTAATCTGGCTGCCCACTGAATTGACGAAAGTGAAATAGCCGCGGGCATCGGTGGTGTAGATGATATCCATCGCGTTGTTGACGATGCTTTGGAATTTTTTCTGTTCGCCGAACAGCGTCGCCTCGGCCTCCTTGCGCTGGGTGATGTCGCGATAGATACCGCGGATCTGGTAGGGCTTGCCGTTGTTGAACAGGCAATTGACCGTGCCGTCCACATAGACATGCCTGCCATCCTTGGCGATCAGGACCGACTCTAGCGTGAGATTGGTGCCCGCCAGCAGTTTGCTCATGTTCTCCAGGCTTGCCTTTATCTCATCCGGGTGCAGCACTTTGCTGTAATTCAGTTTTTTCAGTTCGGTTTCCGTGTAGCCCAGAGTCTCAAGCCATTTGCGGTTCACGTAGGCGAAGGTGCCGTCGATATAGATGATGAAGATCAGGTCATTGGCGTTGTCGAACAGATCACTCAGTCGCCGTTCGCTCTCCTCCAGCTTCATGCTGAAGTGCAGTTCCTGAACCATGTCATCCCGCAGTTTCTTGACCAGTTTCTCGTTATGCAGGCGCAACAACACATTGCGCAGGAAGAAACCATACTGGCGGCTGGCCAGGGCGAACATCAGACCGACGTAGGTCAGCAGCAGTACCGCCAGCATCTGCTGGGTATAGGGACGGGTGGCGAGCAACCAGAAAATGACCGGTCCGGAACTGCTGAAGGCAAACACCGCAAAGCTGGAGGGCTGGGCACTGAGCGTGATCACCGCGCTGCCAATGAGGGCGAGCAGGATCATGACCGAGAAGCCGACCATGGTGAGAGAGTTGCCGGGCGGAAGGGCGAGCAGACCGAAGCTCCAGACCAGGCCGCCGGCCATCACCCACGCGTTAAACAGGCGCATGTCACGAGCAATCCGGTCAAGTTTCATCCCGGACTTGAGGAATTGCCCGGCCTGATGGATACGCACGACAGAGATGACTGCAAGGCCCGTGAGCCAGGAAAGCAACAAATGGTTGGAGACCTCGCCGTAATAAGCAATGACGCAGGTTACCGCCCCCAGCATCGATATGATCTGACCCTGGGCGGCGGACTGGCACAGGGTTTCCAGCAGGCTGATCCGCACCAAGGGGTGATGTTCGGTGAAGTGTTCAACCGAGTTGTCTTCCGACGGCATGGAGGCCGGGATACCCTCTTCCAGGCTCCGATCGCGGTATTCCGCTTTCGTATGCATGTGCGAATTCAACGCGATGCCGCTTTTAACGTTTGTGCAGCGGCGAGCGCATCCATCACTTCGTCCAGGTTCGCATAGCGCTGTTCCGGCGATTTGGCCAGCATCCGCTCGAGCACCGGCTGATAGCAGGTCAGCGCCGTGGGAAGTTTCGGCACGGGCTCGTGGTTGTGCTGATAAACCACGGCAAACAGCGAATTGCCGGGGTAGGGGACCGTGCCTGTCAATAATTCGTACAACATGACGCCCAGGCTGTAAATGTCGGTGCGTTGATCCACCGGTTTGTTGTTGATCTGTTCGGGACTGATGTAATAGGGAGTGCCCAGGATATCTCCCATGATGGTCAGTGTTTCCGGGGCTGATAAGTTTTTGGCGATGCCCAGATCGGCAATCACCAATGTCTCTCGATCCTTGAACAGGATGTTGCTCGGCTTGATGTCCCGGTGAACTATATTCCTCTCGTGCAGGGCCTTGAGGCCGTCGATAATCTGGAAGATGTAATCCAGCGCCTTGGCCGTGGTCACTTCGCCGCGTTCGATGCTTCGCGCCAGGTCGCCCAGGTGTATGTATTCGGTCGCGTAATAATAAATCTGGTTTGGGATGACGCCGTGATCCAGTATTTCGATGACGTGCGGATGATGCAGGTTGGAGAGAATTTCTATCTCTTGTGAGAAGCGTTTGATCGCCGTCCTGTTTCCGGGATTGTCCTGAATTTGGAGGACCTTGAGTATGACCGGTTTGTGATCGGATAAACGTTCCGCGCGCAGAGTGGTGGTGGTGAAGCCTTTGGATACGACGGCGAGGCAGCGGTAACCGGGGATATTCCAGTCACCCAGTTCGCGGCGGACATCTTCCATGTCGCCTTCCGTGTGATCGATGGCCTCGCGGGCACGCACCGCGTCGCTGATCATGTCGAACAGCCGATCGGTGGCCACGTCATTTTTCACCAGATAGTCGTCCGCGCCCTTGCGGATGGCCTTGACCGCAACGTTTTCGTTGCCCATGCCGGTGATCATGATGACGATGGGCGGGCGGGCGCTGTCCTTGATTCTCACGAGCAGGTCAATGCCCGTTTCCGCATCCAGACCGAGATCGTAATCCAGGAGCACGATGTCATGCCGGCTCCATGGATATTGAGGACCGGGCAGTCCGGAGAGGGCGGGATCGTATTCCTCTATTTCGGCGTCGGGCCACTTCTGCAACAGCCGCTTTTTCAGCAGCCAGCGCGTATGGGCACAATCGTCGACGATCAGGTATTTCATCGCGTCTTTATTCCCGGCCGGTGACCGCCACACTGCCATCGAATAAGCGCGCCAGATCCAGAACCGGCACCGGGCCGTGGCTGGGATCGGTAAAGCAGGAGATGGCGATATGTTCCCAGCCGTCGTAATTGGACGGGTAGTCGCAAATCTGATCGTCGGTGACTTTCCGGCTGAAGGGCAATCCCCCGAGCCTGAGCCCGCCAAAACGCACATCACCAGTCGCCGCCGCATAGGCCACGATCATGATGACCTGCCCGCCGGCAACGCTGACAGCGGATTCGTGCCGCACCAGGATGCCGAGATCGAACAATGGCACCACCTGCCTCTGCCAGAGAAATACGTCATGGCACCAGCGCGGGCTGCGCGGCACCGGGTGGAGACTCAGCCATCCGGAAAGGATGTGGGCGATTTCGCCTTCGCCCACGGCCACGTATGCCTCTGGTGCGATCGGCAACAGCCAGGCCCGGCAGTCGGTCGCATTCATCGTTTCAGCCTCGACGTGCTGCAGACTGGGGGTGGACGCGCGGAGGGTGGTTGAGTATCCGGATCAGGTCGGCGGTTTTGCAAACGCTGAAGAGACTGCCGTTATGCACAGCAACAATGGGGATGATCGACCCCTCGGTTCGCATGCACGCCGGCAGGACGTGGAACTGCAAACCACTGCCTCCGATTACACTCGCTTCATCACAGGTAACGCCCAGGGTCGCGCCATCTTCCCGGAGAACCGCGCATAGACGCCGGCGGATTTCATGAGCAGGTACGGGCTGTAAATCCTCATCCAGGGTCACCGCCGGCACGGTAGCGTCCTGTATGGCGATCATGGCCATTGAATTCCCGGCGGTGGGTGGGGGAATCACGCGCGCGATGGGCTCCACGGCCAGCAATTCCGCCGCCGGGAACAGGAGCCGGGTCCTGCCCATGACCACCTTGAGATATTCAGTGGTCATGCGGATTCCCTGGTGGCTGGAAGCGCCTGGAGACGCCGGATTTCCTCCAGGAGTTGATCCTCGGAATAGGGCTTGGTGAGATATAGATTTGCGCCGGCAGCCAGTGCCTCCTGCTGGTGTTTGGCCACGGCGCGGGAGGTGATCATGATGAAGGGAAGGTGCGCGGTGCTTACACTGGCGCGCAGGTGTCCCACCAGTTCCAATCCATTCATTCTCGGCATTTCCAAATCGGACAAAACGATGTCGGGCACATGGGCCGTGATGAGATCCATCGCTTCGATTCCATCCCTGGCCTGGCGCACTTCGAAACCGGCGTCCTGCATGAAATGGACGAGTGACCTTCGCGCGCTCAGCGAATCGTCCACCACCAGTGCGGTGGGAAGTTTCGCGGGATGAAAATCGGAGCGGGTGTGGCGCATTGTGGAGGCAGCGTGGGACAGGGGACGCCGCAGCAGTTCGCCGACATTCACGACCGGGGTGAGAGTCCCGTCGCTGAGCAGGGTGATGCCGGCGATACCGGGTATCTTGGGAATGTAGTCACCCAGACCTTTGACGACAAAATCGCTGCTGGACACGATCCGGTCCACCATCACGGCCTGGCGGCCCGTGTCGGTGTCGAAAAGGATCGCCGTGCGCGGATGCCGGTCCGCCGCGCGTCGTTCGTAACTCGTGTTCAGAAGATTTTCGACGGCTGTGGCCGGGTATTCCTGCTTACCGGTGCGGAACACCCAGCGTTCGTCGATATTGCGCAGTTTTCCGTTTTCATGATGCACGATCTGGGCGATGTCACGATTGGCGATGACCAGCATTCGTGGGCCCATCCTGACTTGGAGGCCGAAGATTGATACGGTGGTTTGCGGCAGCCGGATATGCACAGTGCATCCCTTGTGGTTCTCGCTCTCAATGCTGAGTGTTCCCGACATGTCCATGATGCTCACATAGACCGCATCCATCCCGATGCCGCGGCCCGAGAGCTGAGTCACTTTTTCCTTGGTGGAGAAATTCGGCCGCAGGATGAACTGCTTGAGTTCCCCCTCATCGATCATTTCGCCTTCCTTCAACAGTCCCTGATCGATTGCCTTGCGACGGATCGCGTCCAGATCCAGTCCACCGCCGTCATCCCGGCACTGCACCAGCACATGGTTGCCTTCTCGCGAGAATTTCAGATGGACATGGCCGGCGGGGGGCTTGCCCTGGGCCGCGCGTTCATCCGCGGATTCGATGCCGTGATCCACGGCATTGCGCAGCAGGTGCATGATGGGGTCGAGCAGGGCGTTCAGCGTTTCGCTGTCCATGAGGGTGTCGCCACCCTCAAGATGCAACTCCACCTGTTTGCCGGCGAGTTTCGCGGCCTGCCGCACGCAGCGCTGCAGGCGCTGGACATGGGTGTCCGCGGGCAGCATCTTGACCCGGATGACATTTTCCTCGGTTTCGTTGTTGAAACGCGCCTGCACGGCCAGCAATTCCCGCAGCTTGGCCAGCTTCGTGGAGATGGCCTGGCCGACCTCGATGGCATCCATGGCGATCTCCGTCAACCGCTTGCTGTGGGAGTACAGTTCGCTGTATTGCTCCATCTCCAGCGTGTCGTGGCGGCTGCCGCCGGCGAGGGGCTGGATCTGATTCAAATTCTTGATGTCGGTCAGTTCCTCAACCTTGCCGCCCACCTGCCGGAGCTGGTCAAAATAGTCCTGCATGTCCTTCAACTGGTGCAGGGCCTCCTGGATGGAATTGTGGATCCGGCCGGTCATGATTTTCGATTCGCCGACCTGCCGCAACAGGGCATCCACGAAATCCGACGGCACCCGCAGCACGGGCGCCGTCTCGCGCTCCTCCGGGATTTTTTCCAGTTGGACTTTGTCGTTCGCGGCGGGCACCGTGGTGGTTCCTGTGACAGGCGTGGGCGTGGCCTCCACGGAGGCCAGGGCGGCAATGCCCTCCCGTTCGATGAGGCTCACCATGTCGAAAATGGCCTGCAGGGTCTCTTGCGCATCCGCCGGCGGATCACCGTGGCCCAGCAGGGACTCGCTCATCGCGGACAGACAGTCGGCGGCATTCATCAGTATCCCGGCGATGCGCGGGGATGGCAGGGTCTCGTGCTTGTGGAGGGCGAGGAGAATGTCCTCCAGATGATGGGTCAGGGTGGCGATGCCGCGTATGCCCACGGTGTTGCCCGCGCCCTTGAGCGTGTGGGCGATGCGTTTGGCCGCGAGGATGTCCTCCTGCGTGCCGCCGTTGCTCAGCCGTTGCAGCGCGGCGGACAAGGCTTCGGTTTGCGCAGGAAGCTCCTGCAACATGGCGTCCAGAAGATCATGATCCACATCGCTCTGCAAGGCGATGGACACATCCGCCGCCGTGGCAAGTCGTGGTTGCTGAGATTTCTCTTCCCCGGCAGCACCCGGATTCTGGGCCTGATGGAGCGCGGTGATGGCGCGCGCCCGGACCTCATCCGCCGGCTGTGGCCAGCGCGGATCGCGAATGCATTGGATGAGCCGGTCGAACTGCACCGGATCGGCGGGATTCTGCAAATGTGCAAGGACCGCGTCCGTCCATTCGTACAACAGATTGATCAAGGCGCCGGCTGGCGCGGCATCGTGACTGTCGATGGACTGAAGGTTCGCCCGCGCCAATGCCACTATTTCGCCCAGGCCCTTCATGTCCACGCTGCCGACCGCATCGCCGTACAATTGCAGCGACGCGGCCAGGTCCTGCAGGGACTGGCTTATGGCCCCTGCGTCCACATCCTCGCCGCGCAGCTGGTTCATGACGGTTGCCGTGGAGTCACGGATGTTGAGCATCTCGGAGGCCATGACCTCGTAGAGTTCCCGGATTTGCGGCGGCAGACCGTCGTGGATATGGATTCGGGCTTTTTCTTGCGCAGGCGCGGCTTCCACCACCGGCGTGTCTTCCTGCGTCTGCTCCAGAACGGTGAGATCGAGCTCCGTGCTCGGTTGGTTGCGGCTTGAAGCGGGCTGTACGTCCAGCAATCCCTTCAACATCGCCACATCGTCTGATTTGAGGGAGGCGCCCCAGCCGGGATGGCTGACGATTTGAAGCAGGGCTTCCTTGCGCCCGCCGACGGTCGGCGCTTCGAGGTAATCACGCAAGACCTGCGGCCAACGAGCCATCGCCTCCCAATCCGCTTTCTTCAGCGCGGTGCCGGAGGATTGCCTGGCCTCCAGACAGTCTTTGAAGATCAGGCAGAGGTCGAGCAGACCCGCGAAACCCGCCATGGCCGCTTCGCTGCCCGCCATCTCCAGGCCCGTGCAGAACGATTGCAGGCGCTCGCGCCAGCCGGCTTTGCCCTGGAACACTGCCGCCAGCCGGTCGAGCTGCAGGATCAGTGATTCGGGCAGGTCGGTCATTTTCGTGTTCAATCGCGTGCGGTGACGTTCAGGCAGCCGGGGCAACGGCCATCGTACCGGCGGGTCGCGGCGGATCAGCCCGGAGCCGAATCAGGTAATTTGAACACCCCCACCGCCTTGACCAGATCGGAGGTGTATTGCACCAGTTTGTCGGCGTACAGGGACTGTTCCTGCAATTCTTCATTCGTTTTCTGGGTGCTGGCCTTGATGGCCTTGGCGCGATCGGTGATGAGGCTCGTGGTTTTGGCCTGCTCGTCGGATTGCGCCGCGATTTGCTGCACCATGTTGACCAGTTCATAGGTGCGGCGCAGGGTCTCCTCCATCCGCACGCCCGCCTGCTCGGCCAGTCGGGTGCCGGATACGACCTCGCTGATGACGTTGTTCATGATGGTGACTGTCTCGGAGGTTTCCGTCTGAATGTTGTTGACCAGCGAGGAGATCTGGCCCGTTGCCTCTCTCGCGTTTTCAGCCAGACGCTGAACTTCATCGGCGATCACCACGAAGCCGCGTCCCGCCTCGCCGGTCGAGGCGGCATGGATGCTGGCGTTCAGTGCCAGGATATGGGTGCGCTCGGCGATGCTGTTGATGAGGCTGACGACGCTTGTGATCTCCTGCGAACGTTCGCCCAGTCGTTTGATGCGTTTCTCGGTCTCACGGATGATTTCACGGATGCTGTTGATGCCCTCCACGGTGCTGACCACGGTTTCCTTGGCCTTGACGGTCGTATCCTTGGCAGCATCGGCGGCGGTGCCGCAGCTTTTGGCCAGATCGGCAATCTTGCCCATGACATCGGCCGCCTCGGTCAATTCGGCGTTGGCGCGATCCACCTCGTCCCGTTCCTGGTTGGCGAGGCCGATCACGATGTCCGAATGGGTCTTGACCAGATTGCAAAAATGGGAAATATCGTTGGAAACCTGACTCACCTCCAGCAACACCCTGGAAATCTCCTCGGCGAGCAGATTCAGGGAATCGGCTATGGGCGCCGTGGCGTCTTCGGTGATGTCCATGCGCACGGTGAGGTCCTTCTGGCTCAATTTCGCCACGCCGTGGAGCAGATTGACGACCGCATTGCTCAGGGCGGTGTTTTCCTGTTTGGAACGTTGCTCGGCCTGTGCGTGTTCCAGCATGGATTTGTGAAGTAATCGCAACAAGGGTAGCGACAGCAGGAAGGAGGTCAGGGCGATGAACAGGGCCACCGGCGCAGCCCACGGCGCGGTCGAATCTGACGCGGGAGTTGCCAGTGTCCCCGTTGAGGTCCAGTGAGCGTAAAACAGCAATGTCATGCTGCCAAGGATGGCCAGTTGCAGGATGAACAGTGCGCTCGTCAGTCGCAAGGATTTGTTGTTCGTCGAAAATGCCTTCATGCTTCCCCCTGCCTGTCTGATCCCCAATCCGCTCAGAATTTTGTGCGCAATTGCGCGAAAAAAGCTTCGAACGACACTTCGATCCAATGCGTCTCGCCTTCCCGGTAGGAGTGGGTTGTGCACGCGCGCAACAATTCCGGCACGGCGGGGGGGGGCGTGATCGGCTCCCCGGTGTGTACGGCCGTGGGGAGAGTGTCAATATGGATCCCGGCGGCGGCACTGCCCTGACCGAAAATCATGATCCATCTGGACGGTGTCGTGAGTTCCAAATCAAGCAGTAATTTGAGATCGAACACCGGCAGCAGATTGCCTCGCACATTGATCATTCCCGCAAACCACTGTGGGGTATTGGGAATGGGGCAGGCCGGGATGGCATCGATGACTTCAACTTTTTCTCCCGACTTGAGCAGGAAGGACAGCGTGGCGACCGCGAAACCATAGCGGATTGTTTCACTTTTGATCTCACGCTCGACCAGCCTGCGCCGGTCCAGCGTGAATCGGCTCAGTGCGGCGGTGGGCGGCATCATTTTCTGCGTGCTCTCTTCAAACGTTGCGGATTGGCTCTGCCGGTCAACGCCCGCCATCGATTCCGGTTTTGAACCTTAATCCAGTTCAAGGTATTCATGGATGACTTCCTTGAAGATGTCCTGATTCACCGGTTTGATGAGATAGGTATCGCAGCCGGCCATTTTTCCCTTGATGCGGTCCGCGGGAGAGGAATTGCTCGTCAGCATGATGACCGGGGTTTTGCTTTTTTGCGGGTCCTTTTTAATCATTTTGCAGATGTCGTAGCCGTCGACGCCGGGCAGGATCACATCCAGAAACACGATGTCGTAGGTATTGTCGCGGATCAGCTTTTCCGCCTCCTCGCCGGTTTCGGCGAAGTCCACCCGTCCGGCGATGTTGTGGAGGGCCTTTTTCATCTGTATGCGAACAGGCAGGCTGTCGTCCACCACTAGGGCGGCAATGTGGCTGGCGCCCTCCGCGGCGGGCACGACTGCCGCGCCTCCTGCCGTGGTGATCTCTCCGGCAATGGCGGAAGGCGCGACATAGCCATGTTCGGCGATCACCAGTTCCTCCAACACCGTCAGCAGTCGTGTGGCGGCCAGCGGTTTTTTGATATAACGGGTTTTCTCGGCGGGATTGGCGGGCGGGGGCTCGTTGCACACCATCACGCTGGAGATGATGTTTTTGTTTTCATTCAATTTAATATAGGTGTGCCAGCGTTGTACGGCTTCCGGTTTGTCGGCATTGACGATCAGCACATTCGGCGGCTTCTTGTTTTTGTCCGGGCTGGTATCGAAGAGGATAAATCTGGGTAGCCGGTTTTTGGCCAGCGTCACCAGTGACAGGAGAACATTTTGTTCCTGATCATCGAATCCAATGGAAGCGATGGTAAAAGTATCCTGCGCCATAAAATGTTTGAATGAAGGTAAAGTCTGCAGTTTTCTTGTAATATCATTGAATACTAGCACAAAATCAGACGGTTGCAGGACAAAATTTGAGATCACCTTACTTGATGGAATTTGCTGCAGGACCCACAAGCCACAAGCGCTTCAGGCGCGGTTACTGCGCCGCAACGCCAGATATAAAACAAACTGCTCAATTCTCAGAATGCAATATGAATCATGTAATTAACAGCGCTCCAGGGGTCTTGCAACGGGTGGAACGTGCTATTCTACCCCTTCTGCATTCTTGACGTGATTTGATGACGCAAGTTCACATGGCCGCTTCATACCTGTCCATCCTCAAGACCGCCTGTATCCTGGTATTGTTGCTGGGCTCGGTCATGCATGGATATTGCCTCGTCGTGGTTCGGAGGCTCGCCCAAGGGCTGCCCACGGGCCGGATCAGAAACAAGCTGATTCTGCTCGAGATATTAATCGCCGGCTTCGCCTTGCTGTATTTCGTTTTTGCGCTGTTTGGCACCAGCGTGGCTGATCTCGAATTGATTGTGACGGTCTCCATTCCCCTGGCATTGATGGCGGGCTTCGTGCTGCTGACCTGCGGAATCATTCAGCGCACCGTGGGGGCGTTGCTCCGGGTTGAGTTGGCCGAGTCGCAGAGAATCATTGATAATGAAATGGGGATTTACAATCGATACTACTTCAAGCTCCGCCTGCGGGAGGAATACAATCTGGCGCACAGGCACCGATTGATTTTCTCCGTCCTGCTGCTCGCCGTGGATTACCTGGAACGCGTCAACTATTCCTACGGCCGCGTCTATGGCGGTAAATTACTTTCCAGGCTTGGCGAACTGGTCAAAGAGTCGGTGTGGCAAACGGACATCGTGGCCCGCTACAGCGGAGAGGAAGTGGCCATCCTCCTGCCGCATACCGGCATTGCCGGGGCCAAGGTTGCCGCGGAGAAGCTGAGGAAGCGGGTTGAGGAAAAGACCTTCTATCTTGATGACGATCATAAAATCAACCGGGTCATGATCGCCTGCACCATCAGCATAGGCATCGCGGTATTTACTCAAGACATGAAGCACATGAATCAGATCATGGAGAATGCCGACGTGGCGTTGTTCAAGGCCAGGGACAAGGGTAGAAATCAGGTGGCCATCTATGGCGAGTGATTCATCCGCCCCGGTGGCAATGGACACAAATACGGCCGCCGCGACCGGCCCGGGGTCAGTGCTTGTCATCGATGATGATGAAACCTTTCATCTGTTGCTCAAGGCGTTTTTCATCAAACTTTTCCCGAAAACCCAGATCGATTTCTACAACTCGCTGGAGCATGGCGAGCCGCCGCCTGATTTCGCCTGGGGCAAATACGGTCTTTTGGTCATGGATTACGATTTGGGCAACGGCCAGAACGGACTCGACTGGCTGCGCAAGTATAAAAAGAGCGGCCAATTCCCCGCCACCATCATGCTGACCGCGCATGGCAATGAAGAACTGGCGGTGGACGCCATGCGCTTCGGCGCCCAGGACTACATCAACAAGTCCAAGTTGTCCCTCGAACGGCTGGCACAGGCGGTCAATACCGCGCTCGACAAGCGGGAAAAACAGACTCAATTGTCGAACACAATGAATCTGCAGAGCAAAATATTCAACAGGGTTCATTTCTACAAAAAGATAAAAGATGTCATCGAGCACCAGGCCAAGGACAGGCATGCCTTTTTATTGCAGATCCAGATCAACCAGTACAAGGAGATTTACGAGAAACATGGATTGTTGTTCACCGACGGCTACATCGCCGAGGTCACGGACGTCATCGCCGAATTGCTCACCAACAACAAACTGGCCTTCAATATCGTGCGCATGGGCGACGCCTTGATCGCCTGTCTCATCCACGATGCCGAGGACGATCAGGCGGGGACGAAAATTGCGCAGGGCATCTGCGAGCAATTCAAGCAGCCTTTGCGGGTGGATGAGAAATCCACGATAAAATCTTCGGTCAGCATCGGCATCAAGGCGGTGGATCAGACACAGGACGTCGATACCCTGCTAGTGGAGGTGGATCGGGCCTGTCAGTCCGCCGCGCAAGAGAAAGACGGCGCATTCCGCGTGTACGCAGCCGATCTGCCTGCTGCGCCGGCCGCTGTGGCGGCTCCACCGGCACGCAAAGCGCCCGGGGTGCAGTCCGCCGCGCCGAAAGCGGTTTCCACGCCGGCAACCGTGTCAAAGACACGGCAGGCATCGCCGACGCCGCCCGCCGCGCCTGCGGCCCCGATCAAACCCTCCGTGAATCTGGCGGAGATCATCAAGCTGAACAGCATCCAGCCCTACTATCAGCCATATATTGCCCTGTCTGAAACCGCCGGGACCTTCAAGGCGAGCTATTTCCAGATGCAGCTGAATCTGGTCAACAAGGACGGCCAGATGTTCAAGGCGCAGGCGCTGAAAGATATGGAAATCACCGGCGGCAGTCCGGGCACGCTGGATTTGTGGGTCACGCGCCACGCCCTGGCCCAGCTTCTGGAGATTGACAAGAATAAAAACGACCGAAAGTGCGGTCTGTTCATCCGTCTGTTTGAGGAATCACTCGCCGACGACAAACTCTACAACTGGATGCAGGATTTGATTAAAAAGGCCGGCAATCCAGCCATCGCCTCCACGCTGGTCTTCGAGCTTCATCCGCCGGAGTTCATGCTGCACAAGAAAACCGTGATGCGGTTCATTAATCAGATGCGCGATACCTGGGGAATCAGCTTTGCGCTGTTCGACGTCGTCAACACCACGGTGCTCGATACCTGCGTCAAGCAGGGTGGGTTTGAATTCGTCAAATTCATCATGGACGAAAAGAACACGGAGAACATCGCCAAGATCAGCGCCCACGCGCGCGAGGCCGGCGTACTCACGGTCATCGAAAACATCAGCAACGCCCAGGAGCTGAATACCGCCATACAGATGAATTTTGATTATGGGCAGGGGGATTTCATTCAACCACCGCTGGATCGACTGGCCTTCGCCAACGACGTCATCTCGATGTGACGTACACGCGCGTGGATCTTTACAGATATGTGAAAGTTTGTAACTTTGTGGTGCCGAGGAGAGGACTCGAACCTCCACGGGTCGCCCCGCTAGTACCTGAAACTAGTGCGTCTACCAATTCCGCCACCTCGGCGCGGAGGCGGGCAATTTAGCGACCCGGCTTTTTAATGTCAATGCACCGTTCCAAGCCGCCACGCCATCCCGCCGATCCGCATGCCGCCCGCGAGGCGGCACGCTACGACAAGCCCATTCCCAGCCGTGAGTTCATCCTCGAACTCCTGCGCGAAGCCGGCGTGCCGCGCAGCGCGGAGCAGATTGCGCGCGCGCTGAACGTGACCGACACGGATGGTCTGGAGGCCATGGAACGGCGACTGAACGCGATGGAGCGCGCCGGACAGGTCATGCGCAACCGTCGCGGCGGTTATGGATTGGTGAGCAAAATGGATTTGATCAAGGGCCGTGTCACCGCCCATCCCGATGGCTACGGTTTCCTGATACCGGAGGCGGGCGGAGAGGATCTCTTTCTGGCGGCGCCGCAGATGAAGAGTCTTCTGCATGGTGATCGCGCATTGGTGCGCATCACCGGCCGGGATCGCCGCGGCCGCAGCGAGGCGGCGCTGGTCGAGGTGTTGGAACGCGCCAATCAAAACGTGGTCGGGCGTTATCACAGCCCGCACGGCGGCGTCGGTTATGTGGTGCCCGACAACCGTCGCATCCACCAGGATATTTTGATCCCGGCTGGTCAGGACGGTGGCGCGTGCAACGGCCAGGTGGTGATTGCCGTCCTTACGGCGCAACCGACGTTGCACCATCAACCGATCGGCCGGGTGGCGGAGGTGCTGGGCGAACATGGCGCGCCAGGCATGGAGATCGACATCGCCGTGCGCAGCCACGGCCTGCCGCATGTGTGGCCGGAAGCCGTCGTTGAGGAAGCCGGCGCGCTGCCGACCGGAGTGCGCGCCGACGATCGCAGGGGACGACTGGATTTACGCGGCCTGCCGCTCGTCACCATTGATGGCGAGGACGCGCGCGATTTTGACGACGCGGTCTATTGCGAGCGGCAGGGGCAGGGATTCCGGTTGTTGGTGGCGATTGCCGACGTTGCGCACTACGTGCGGCCCGGTAACGCGCTGGATGATGAGGCGCGGCGGCGCGGCACCTCGGTGTATTTTCCGGATCACGTCATCCCCATGCTGCCCGAGGCGCTGTCCAACGGCCTGTGCTCGCTTAATCCCAAGGTCGATCGGCTGTGCCTGGTATGCGAGCTGCATTTCGACGCGCGCGGCGTGCGCCGCAGTTATCAATTCCACGCCGCCGTGATGCATTCGCACGCGCGGTTTACCTACACCGAGGTTGCGGCCGTGCTGCTGGCTCAGGACCCGGCGCTGCGCCGTCGCCACGCCGCGCTGGTGCCGCATCTGGAGAATCTGCACGCGCTCTACCGCAACCTGCGGCAGCAGCGAACCCGGCGCGGCGCGATCGATTTCGAGACCACGGAGACGAGGATTCTTTTCAACGCCGAGCGCAAGATCGATCGCATTGTGCCGGTGGCACGCAACGAGGCGCACACGTTGATCGAGGAATGCATGATTGCCGCCAACGTGGCGGCGGCGGAATATCTGCTGGAGCGCACGATGCCGGCGCTGTACCGCGTGCACGCGCCGCCGCTGGCGGAGAAGCTGGAGGATCTCAGGGAATTTCTTTCGGGCATGGGTCTCGCCCTGCGTCGGCGCGAACCGCCCGCCGCACACGACTATGCCGAACTGCTGGCCACGGTGCGCGATCGCCCGGATGCCGAGCTAATTCAGACCGTCCTGCTGCGCAGCCTCAAACTCGCCGTCTACAGCCCGGAGAACATCGGCCACTTCGGCCTGGCGCTGCCGGCCTATGCGCATTTCACTTCGCCGATACGCCGCTACCCCGATCTGCTGGTGCATCGTGCGATTCACCACTGCCTCAAGGGCGGCAAGGCCGCGCACTATCGTTATGACAATGCGGCGATGCGGACATTGGGCGAAGAGTGCTCGACGACCGAGCGACGCGCCGACGAGGCCACGCGCGACGCCGTGGCCTGGCTCAAGTGCGATTACATGCGCGACAAGGTCGGCGAGACGTATACCGGCATCATCTCTGGTGTCACCGGCTTCGGCCTGTTCGTCACCCTGCGCGATATTTACGTCGAGGGCCTGGTGCACATCACGGCGCTGCCGAATGATTACTACCATTGCGATACGCTCCATCACCGCCTGCGGGGTGAGCGCACGGGACGCCAGTACCGGCTCGGCGATGCGCTCACCGTGCGCGTGGTGCGGGTGGATATGGACGATCGCAAGATCGATTTCGAGGCGGTGGACACAGGCCCGGCGCCGGCGCACGCCGACAGGTCCGAACCCGGTGCGCGAAAACCATCGCGCCCGCACAAACACCGGAAAAATCATCGCGCCAGCCACAAGACCAGTCGCAAACCGCACCGCGGCCCGCGCGGGAAAAAGCGATGAGACAGGTTTATGGATTGCACGCCGTGCGCATGCTGTTGCGTAAATCGGCGCATGACGTGCACGTCATGCGCGTCCAGCGCGGCGAATTGCACAAGGGTTTGAAAGATCTGGTGGCACGGGCGGAGGAACAACATGTGGCCGTGGAGCAAGTGCCGCGAGCCGCGCTCGATGAACTGACCGGCGGCGCGTGCCATCAGGGCGTTGTGGCCCTGTGCCGCAAGGCGGCCGCGCCCGCGCTGAAGGACTGGCGCACGCTGTATGAGAAGGATGAGCGCAACGCCCTGTTTCTGGTGCTGGACGGCGTGGAAGACCCGCACAATCTCGGCGCCTGCCTGCGGGTGGCGGACGCTGCCGGCGCGCGTGCAGTGATCCGGCCCGTGCACCGCGGCGTCGGTTTGACGCCGGCGGCGGTGAAGGTCGCCAGCGGCGCCGCCGAGTCGGTGCCGCTCATTGAGGTTAACAATCTGGCCCGCACCTTGAGCGAGATGAAAGAAGCGGGAATCTGGCTGGTGGGCGCGGACGCGGCGGCCGCCAAGTCGATCTATGAAATGGACCTGACCGGCCCGCTGGCGCTGGTTTTGGGCGGGGAGGGCGAGGGCATGCGCCGTCTGACCCGTGAATCGTGCGATCACCTGGCGCACCTCCCCATGCGCGGCAGCGTGGAGAGCCTGAACGTCGCCGTCTCTGCCGGGATTTGCCTCTACGAGGCGTTGCGCCAGCGGGGAGTCTCCGGAAAACCGCAGTTCGCCTGAATAAGCCGTTGCGCCATCCCCCCCGCTGGCTTACACTACGCGCCCTTTTTGCAAGATGGTTTTCGTTCCTTGCCTCACCGCCGCGCAAGCGGGAGGCTGCCAAACCGAGAGGATAGACAATGCGCCATTATGAGATCGTGATCCTGGTCCATCCGGATCAGAGCGAGCAGGTGCCCGCCATGCTCGAACGTTACCGCAATATCGTCACCGGCGGCGGCGGCGCCGTTCACCGCCTGGAAGACTGGGGCCGGCGGCTGCTGGCCTATCCCATCGCCAAGGTGCACAAGGCCCATTACGTGCTGATGAACATCGAGTGCACGCAGCAGGCGCTCACCGAGCTGGCCAATGCCTTCCGCTTCAACGATGCCGTGATCCGTAATCTCATCATTGGCCGTGACGAGGCCGTCACCGACCCCTCTCCGCTGGTCAAGCCGAAGGAAGAAGAAGAGGGCGGTTTTACTGCCCGGCGCCAGTCCGAGACGACGGCCGAGGATGAGGAAGAGGCCGGCGATGAAGGGCCGGCGGAAGACGAATAGACTTTCAAACGGAGCGCAAAACCCATGGCACGTTTTTTCCGTCGCAAGCGATTCTGCAAATTCACCGCCGAGGGGGTGAAGGAGATTGATTACAAAGATATCAATACCCTCAAGCAGTACATCGGTGAGAACGGCAAGATCATTCCGGCGCGCCTGTCGGGTACCAAGGCCCGTTACCAGCGCCAACTGGCGACGGCGGTCAAGCGCGCGCGGTTCCTGGCGTTGTTGCCGTACTGCGAATCACATTAGCATCACACCTGCCGGCGAATCATCGAAATGAAGGCGCTGGGCAGATTTGTCCTGCGCAGCCGTGCGCATGCCGCCGGCGGCATGGCAGCGTGCCTGCTCTTTGGTTGGGGGCTGCCGTTTTTGCTTCCGCTGTTCAGTTATTTGAGCGGCGCGATGATGGCGCTTGCCACGTTGCGTGCCGGGACGCGGGAGGGTTTGATAGTTGTCGTCGTGGCGGCGGTGATTACCGCGCTCGGCAGCGAGGTGATTTTCGGTTCCCCGTTGCCGGGGTTGGTGATGGTGCCGTCCTTGTGGCTGCCGGTCTGGCTTTGCGCGGCGGTACTGCGTTACAACCGGCAGCAGGGCGCCATGCTGCTGGCAGCGGCTTTGCTGGCCGCCCTGTTCGCCGCGGCTGTGCACCTCATGACCGGCGATGCCGCCGGTTTCTGGCAGGAGGTCATGCAGCAGGCGCAAACCAGCGCACAGACGCAGGGTGTGCCCCTCCCGATGCCGGTCGAGGAACTCGCGCCGCTGGCACAATGGATGAACAGTGTCATGGCCTTGTCGGTACTGGTAAGTCTGTCGTTGATCGTATCTGCCGGCCGCTGGTGGCAGGCGGCGCTGGTGTATCCCGGCGGCTTTGCGCGGGAGTTCCGCGACTTGCAGTTGCCGCGCGGGCCCGCGCTGGCCTGGGGTACGGCGGCGTTGCTGCTGGCCTGGCAGCAAGGCACGTTGGGCGTGGTGACAGCGGATCATGTGGGCTGGGGCGCTGATTTGCTGGTGTTGTGGCTGGCGCTGCTGGCCCATCAGGGTCTGGCGTTGATGCATCGACAGGCCGCTCGTGTACAGGGCGGCCAGATATTGCTGGTATTGCTGTATCTTGCATTGCTGGCGGCCGCCCTATGGACCGGGCTGGCCCTGGCCGGCGCCGGCCTGGTGGAGGTGTTATCCCGCTGGCGGCGGACGGCTGGTCAAAAACGACTTGGACAGGCGCCATAAAAAGTTTTATTTTGAATTGAATATTATTGAGGAGCGGCTGATGGACGTCATACTGCTGGAGAAGGTCCATAATCTGGGCAAACTGGGCGACCGGGTCAAGGTCAAGGCGGGCTATGGCCGCAATTACCTGATTCCCAACCGCAAGGCGGTGCCGGCCAACGAGGCCAATGTCGCCAAGCTCGAGGCCATGCGCGCAGAATTGGAAAAAACGCAGGCCGATGCCCTGGCGCAGGCGGAGGCCCGCGCCACCGCGCTCAAGGGCAAAGTGATCACCTTGACCGCGCGGGTGGGCGAAGAGGGTAAGCTATTCGGCTCGATCAGTACGGCCGATATCGCCGAGGCGTTGACGCGCGACGGCGTGGAGGTCGCCAAACGCGAAGTGCGGTTGCCAAACGGGCCGCTGCGTGTGACCGGCGATCATCCGGTCGATTTGCACCTGCACGCGGACATCAATGTCACCGTGACCGTGCGCGTGCTGGCGGAGAATGAACCCGCGGCGCCGGCCGCGAGTTAAGGTACGATATAGTCCTCAGACGGGCGGCCGACTGCGGCACCGTCCGGTGGCGTTGCGGTTGCGGCCGGCGCGCCAGTGCAGAGCTTCCATCAGGGGGCACGGGGTAAAGGTAGATGCCATCACCGGCAAGAACTGACGAGTCTGCGGAAGTCATCACCGGCGCGCTCAAGATCCCGCCGCACTCCATCGAGGCGGAACAGGCGGTCCTGGGCGGCCTCATGCTGGATAACGAATCCTGGGCGCCGGTGGCCGAGCGCGTCAGCGAGGCGGACTTCTATCGCCACGATCACCGCCTCATCTTCCGCGCCATCGGCGCGCTGGCCGAGGCCGCCAAGCCCTGCGACGTCGTTACCGTCGCCGAGTGGCTGGAGAACGCCGGTGAACTGGACAAGGCCGGGGGGCTCCCCTTCATTGCCGCCCTGGCCGAGCAGACCCCCACTGCCGCCAATGTCGCCGCCTACGCCGACATCGTCCGCGCCCGCTCGGTGCTGCGCCAGCTCATCCGCGCCGGCGGCAGCATCACCGACATGGCCTTCCGGCCGGAGGGCCGCGCCAACGATGAATTGCTCGATGAGGCCGAGCGGCTGGTGTTCGAGATCGCCGAGCAGCACGCCCGCGGCCGCGCCGGTTATCTCCCCATCAAGCAACTGCTGACCGGCGCACTCGATCGCATCGACGAGCTCTATACCAAGCAGAGTCCGATCACCGGTGTGGCGACGGGTTTCAACCGCTTCGACAGCATGACCTCCGGCCTGCAACGCGCGGACCTGGTCATCATCGCCGGCCGCCCGTCCATGGGCAAGACGGCGCTGGCGCTCAACATCGCCGAGCACGCCGCCATAAAGGACGGACTGCCGGTCGCGATCTTCAGCATGGAGATGCCGGGCGAGCAACTGGCCATGCGCATGATGTCCTCGCTCGGGCGCATCGACCAGTTGCGGGTGCGCACCGGCAAGCTGCACGATGAGGACTGGCCGCGCCTGACCTCGTCGGTGCAGATGCTCTCCGAGACCAGGATGTTCGTGGATGACACGCCGGCGTTGACACCGGGCGAGCTGCGCGCCCGTTGCCGGCGCCTGGCGCGCGAGCACGGGCTGGGGCTGGTGGTGGTGGATTACCTGCAATTGATGCAGGTGCCGGGCACCAAGGAGAACCGGGCCACGGAAATTTCCGAGATTTCTCGCGCCTTGAAGGCGCTGGCCAAGGAACTCAGCGTGCCCATCATCGCGCTGTCGCAGTTGAACCGCAGCCTCGAGAGCCGTACCGACAAGCGTCCCGTGATGTCGGACCTGCGCGAGTCCGGTGCCATCGAGCAGGACGCCGATCTGATCGTCTTCATCTACCGCGATGAAGTCTACAACGAGAACAGCGAGCAGAAGGGCATCGCCGAGATTATCATCGGTAAGCAGCGCAACGGTCCCATCGGCAAGATCGAACTCGCCTTTCTCGGCCAGTTCACGCGCTTCGAGAACCTCGCCCACGATGACTATACGGCATGAGACCCGCACGGGTCGTCATTGATCTCGACGCCGCGCGCTCGAACCTAAGGCGCGTGCGGGTATTGGCGCCAAAATCCAAAGTCATGGCCGTCATGAAGGCCGATGCCTATGGGCATGGCCTGACGCGCATGGCGCGCGCCTGCTCCGCCGCCGATGCCTTCGGCGTCGCCTGTCTGGAGGAGGCGGTGCAATTGCGCGAGGCCGGCATCCACCACCGCATCGTGCTGCTGGAAGGCGTCTTCGATGCCGCCGAACTCGCCGGCGTGCGCACGCACAAGCTGGACATCGTCGTGCATTCGCCCGCGCAACTGGAGATGCTGGAGCGGGCCGCGCCGGGAGCGCCGATCCCCGTCTGGCTCAAGATCGACACGGGTATGCACCGGCTGGGCTTGCCGCTGGAACAGGTGCCAGGCGCATGGCAGCGTTTGCAAACCTGCAAAGCGGTGGCGCAGCCGGTGGTATTAATGACGCATCTGGCCAGCGCCCAGGATCGCGGCGCATCCTCGGTGATGAGGCAACTGCGCAACTTCGAATCGGCCACGGCCGCCATGAGCGGCGAGCGCTGCATCGCCAACTCAGCGGCGGTGCTCTCACTTCCGGCGGCACATGCCGATTGGGTACGGCCCGGTCTGATGCTTTACGGTGTCTCACCGTTTGAAGATGGCGCGGCGGCGGGCGTGGAATTAAAACCGGTGATGACACTGCGCTCGGCGCTCATCGCCGTCAACCACGTGCGCGCGGGCGAGACCATCGGTTACGGCGGCACCTGGACCTGCCCGGAGGACATGCCGGTGGGCGTGGTGGCGATGGGTTACGGCGACGGTTATCCGCGCCACGCCGAGTCCGGCACGCCGATCCTGGTCAACGGCAAACGCGCGTCGCTGATCGGGCGCCCGTCCATGGACATGCTGAGCGTGGACTTGCGGAATGTGCCGGGGGCGAAGATCGGCGATCCGGTGGTGTTGTGGGGGCTCGGCGATGGCGGTGCCTTGCCGGTGGAGGAGGTGGCCCGCCATGCCGATACCATTCCTTATCAATTGCTGTGCAGCGTCAAGATGCGGGCGCGCTTCGAGGTGGAAGGCGCGGCCGACGATGCCCGTGCGGTCGGCACGCTCGCCGTCGAGGAACTCGATCTCGAGGCCACGCCCGTCGATGACGGTATCGCCTGACGCCAGTCGATCAGGTGCCGCTGTATAACGCCGCGTCTGAAAAAGTCTCGTATAAAACCAGAGTTAGCAGCGTCAGTTGAAGTAACACCAGCCCCCACATCCACTTCCGGCGCCTGGCCGAGATGACCAGGCCAAGCAGGGTTGTGGCGCCAATGATGAACATGGCATAGGCCCAGTAGCCTTCATGATTCATGCCCGGGGAAAAAAATGCCAGTGCCAGCAGGGGGATAGCCCCCAGCACGAATGCCGCCATGCTCGAGATCGCCAGGCCGTCCATAATCTCCTCTACCCCGGCAGGAAAACCCGTTCCCAAGCGTAACACCGACCGGGTAATTAGCGGTTGTCACCCCGAGAGGAAGGAGCCATACTTTCACATGAGCGATATGCCGTCGCGTTTGATATCTCCGCCTGATTTCCAGCGGAGGTTAATGAGCGCCGCTGCATACTGCGATGACGCGACTATCCGTACCTATAAACTGAGGGCACATCCATGAAGCGATTTTTCAAACAGCTCGGTCAGGGCATGACCGAATACATCATCATCGTGGCGTTGATCGCCATTGCCGCCATTGCCGCCTATTCATTCTTCGGCAAGACCGTGCGTAATCAGGTCGGCGGCATGGCGGCGGAACTCTCGGGCCAAAGTGCCTCTACTCAAATCGGTAATGCCAAGTCGGCGGCCACATCGGCAGGCACGGAAGCTGACAAGTCGAAGGGACTGGACACCTACCAAAACAAGTAAGACTAAGCAGTATCAAGTAGTATTGGGACCCGGGTGGGCGCGGGATAAAACGCCTGTTTTGGGGGGAGTACGATGGCGTGGCAGCAGGGGAAGAACCGCACGCGCGAAGGGGGTCAGGCGATGGTCTTCGTCGTCCTGACCATGGCAGTCGTGTTGCTTATCACCATCTTTCTGTATCGCGCGGGCAAGCTTACCAGCGAGAAGATGCAGATTGAAAATGCCGCGGATGCCTCCGCCTTCAGCGTCTCGGTGGTGGAGGCCCGCGACCTTAATTTCATGTCCTACACCAACCGGGCGATCTGCGCGAATGAGGTCGCCATCGGCCAGCTGGTGGGCCTGGCCTCCTGGGCCGCGCACATCCGTTCCATCTCCGATTTCCTGAATTTCTTCAACACCACTTTTCTCGCCGCACCGACGCTCGGCATCTCGACCGCCATCATCGAGCCCATCGCGGCGGTGTTTGAGACGGTCGGCGGTGTACTCCAGAGCGCCGTGAAACCCATCGCCAAGTACGGTGTCAAGGTGCTGTATAACATTGACAAGGTCTATGGACTGGCCGAACAGGGATTCCACGGTGTCAGTGTGATATTCATGCTGACGACGCTCGATGACACCATCCGCCAGAACGATCCGGGCGCAAGCATCTCCGATTTCGGGCTGGTATCGCTGATCGGTCATATCCTGACTTATGGCGCCCTGCCGCTGCCCGGGCACCGCTTTACCACGAATTACAGCCCCACCAAGGCCGATGCGGAAAACCAGACCGGTATGGAGCGGCTGGCGGCGACGATCCGCGCCTCACGTGATCCCTTCAGCAGGGAACGCGGCTGGTCGATACCGCTGTTTCCACCCATCCACCAGTGCGCCGAGATCGATATCGTGGTCGCTTCCGCCAAGGGCTGTCTTGACATCGAGATCAATCTGGAAAAACTGGGCGGCAGCGAACTGCGCTACGTGGATGATTCCACGGGCACCCACTTCAGCTGGTCCGGCACCGACGTGGTCGCGCTGGAGGCCTGGTTGGGAGTGTTCTTCCAGCTCAAGGCGCTGGGCGTCGATGTCGGCAGCATCAGCGTGACGCTCAAGGACGGCACCTTCGATGCCGACGTAGAAATCCTGGGGGGACTCATCAGCCTCGACTTCGGTCCGTTCCCGGGTGTGCCGACCGGTATTCCGTTTTCAGCGGGCGCGGCGCAAGCCGCGGCGGGTGCCGCCACGCTCTTGCAACCCCAGATGCTGGCGGACCCCCTCGGCGATGTGCCGCTCGATTCCTACGGCGGGTCGCCGAAGAGCATCATTGCCTGGAACGCAGTGCCACCCATGCCGCCGGGCATCGTGATGCAAATGCCGCTGAATGATGTCGCGCCAGACTACAAGGGCCTGCCGCGCTATACCGACACCCAGCCGGATGCATCCAAATACGGTTTCGGAGCACCCTATCTGCTGATCGGGCTGGTGAAGGAATCCAGTGATATCAACGCCACAGGGCCACAGCAAACCGGGCAGTTGCAACTGGATGACAAGAGCGCCGACGGCGAGGTGGCGGCGATCGCGAAATCGGAGGTTTACTTCAACCGCGCCAAGGACTTGAGTTACTTTGCACGCGCCGACGGGGATACTGAATACGGCAGTGCCTTCAACCCCTACTGGCAGGCGCGACTGGTCGACAGCTCTTATGCGGATCGGCTGATCGCCATGTTGATCCAGCAGAAGACGGTGTTCCTGACCCTCTCCGGTTCATTCCCGTTGTCACTGCCTCACGACCTGTTGTCTTTTCTGCCATGAGTATCGGCCGGCACGTCACCTCTCGGCGGCACCTGCGCGGCCAGGCCATGACCGAGCTGGCGATCACCGCATCATTTGTATTGGTGCCGATCTTTCTCATGATCCCGCTGCTCGGCAAGTACATCGACATACGCCACAGCACCATACAGGCTGCGCGTTACGAGGCCTGGGAATACACGGTCTGGTACGCCAGCAAGAGCGATCTGCCGGACGGCTTCGGCCTGCCACAGCCGGTCAAGGACGTCTACGAAACCCAGCGGGAGGCCCGTCGGCGGTTTTTCTCCGATACGAAAATACCCATCAGTGACAATGATCGCACGGGCTGGAAATCCGCGGATCGCAATCTGACATGGACGGATCACCGCGGCGGCGTGCTCTACAGCGGCACCCCGCCCGGCACCCCGGACGTGCCGGGACCGGATTTGACCCCCGACCCCACGCATATCTTCAGTGGCGTGCTCAAGGTCGTGAGTCTGGCCTTCCAGGCCCTGCAATCAGTGCTGAATTTCTTCGGCGTCAGCGCCGGCTTTACCGCCATCAACGCAGACGGCTACTTCAAGTCCAGCGTCGCCTCGCCGGTGGCCAATGTCGCAGGCCTTGCGCCCTTCGACACCATCAACCTGTCGTTCAACGCCAAGGCCAGCGTGCTGGCCGACGGCTGGAATTCCGGCGGCACCGCGCAAACCGCCTATCAGGCCGCCGGCATCGTGCCCACCAAGCTCCTGGACAACCCGGTCATGAACGGTCTGCAATCGATTGTCGGTATCCTCGCCCCGGAACTGCGCCCCTGCGATCCGTGGGTGCCCTTCCCGCCGTGGAACAGCGATGACAAGGGCAGCCTGTGGTTTGGCTACATCGCCAATGACGCCGTGCACCCGGATCGCCTGGCGAGCGGTGGCTCGCACAGCTGCAACGACGCCGGCATGTGTGATTTCGATCCGGCCCCGCCGATGCCGACGGATTGCCATCCATGACCGGCAGGTTGGGGGGACTGGTCATTGCGGCGTGGCTCGCCACTGTGTCCCCCGTTGTTGGCGCGGCCGAGCCCGAGTTCCCGCCACCGCCGCAGGCCAAGGTGGAGTGGGTGGCCGAGGATATGGTGATGAACGGGATCGCCATGCGCGTGCGCCGTTTCGAAAGCCCGGCCAGCGTTGAACAAGTACTTGGTTTTTACAAGCAGCGCTGGCAAGATGGTGAAAAGGGGGAACTAGGGTACGCCGAGACCGACGCGCTGGAACCTTGGCAGTTGCTGAGCCGGGTCGAGCGGGGGCGTTTGCTGACGGTGCAGGTGCAGCCGACCGCCAGCGGTTCGTGGGGGTATCTGGGATTAAGCGATCTGCCGCAGTTCAAGGGGGCGCCGAGGCTGGGCGAGGGCTTCCCCAAATTGAGCGGCAGCCGCGTCCTGAATGACATCGTCAGCAACGACCCCGGCAAGCGCGGCCGTTCGCTGCTGATTGCCAATTCGCTGTCGATCGGGATCAACGCGGCCTATTACCGCGACCATTACGAAAACGAGGGCTGGCACAAGGTCATGGATGAGATCGGCGGGCGTGGTGCCCTGCGGACGCTGGTCTACGCCAGCGGCAGGGAAAAGGTCAGCATGGTGATTCTGAAATTCGAGGGCGAGACGCACATCATCGCCCACGACGTGACCGAGGGGGGGCTCTGAATCGATTTGGCACGAATCGTCATCCCGGCGCCTACCGGCAGCGCGGTCAGGGGATGGTGGAATACGTCATTGTGCTGGTGTTCGGAGTGCTGGTGCTCACCACCGGCCCCGGCGGCAATGTGATGGAGCAGCTGGCGGACACCATCCGCAGCAATTTCAAGGGGTATTCATACGCCATATCGCTGTCGGATTATCCCGACGCCGATACGCCGGCCGAAGTAGCGGCGCTGTATTTGCAATATGGCTACGATCCTTCACAGGTTGCGCAATGGATCGATGATTCAGGCGCGCTGGGTTATTTCACCCAGTTCATCAGGAATTTTCCGACCCTGGAGAATTTTCCCGACATCAGTCTTTCGGATTTCTTGTAAGCAGGTTCTTAAGGAGTCGCACCGGCACGGGGATTTGTGAGGAAACCGGGAAATTGATAAATGAAAAATAGTGAAAAAACAGTAAAACAACCCAAAAGTTCAATAACCGATGGCTGAACAAAGTGCCCAAAAAACGTGGTTGATACTCGCGGGCGCCGTGTTTTTCGGTCTATTCGCGGCGCTGCTGTCCGTGATTTATCTCAAGAGCCGCGAGGCCGCCATCCGCGAAAGCCTGGCCCACCCGGAAAGCGCACCGGTCGCGGTGGTGGTCGCCAAAACGGATCTCCCCAAGGGCATGGCGATCAGCAAAAACAATGTGGCGGTCCGTGAAATACCGCAGGACTACGTCCACCCAGACGCGGTCGCTCCCGGGGATTTCGGGCAGGTCGCCGGCAAATTGCTCACCCAGCCACTGGCCGCCGGCAAGCCGCTGCTCAAGAGCTTCATTTCCACGGAAATTGCCCGTGATTTTTCCGATACGCTCATCGAGGGCCGGCGCGCGGTCACCATACAGGTCGATGAAGTCAATTCCATCGGCGGGTTGATGCGTCCCGGCAATCACGTCGATATCTTCGCCAAACTGCCGATGCGCTACGCCGGGTTCGAGACCGAAGCCGCCGTGGTGCAGACCACGGCGCTGTCCGCAGTCGATGCGGCCGGAAAGTTGCAGCAGGCGGCGCAGAAATCCGCGTCGGGCCCCACCGACGTCATCGTACCCATCCTGCAGGATGCCCTGGTGCTGGCCACGGGCAAGGAGCCTTACAAGGAATTCGAGGATCAACTCGCGAATGAACGGCCGCGCGACCGCGAACGCAATTTTTCGACGCTCACATTGGATGTCACGCCGCGGCAGGCCGGGCTGTTGAAGAGCGCCGCCGACAAGGGTGATCTCATCGCCGTGCTCCGCCGCCGCGACGATCGCAGCGGCATCGATTTCACAGGCATCCTGCCCACGGACATTTTCCGCAACGCCACGGAACTGGCGCGCAGCGCGGCGGCGCGTTCCACGGCGCGTTCCGCGGACGGTGTCACGGTCGACGCCGACGGCAAGATTGTCACGCGCGACGGCATCGCAGTGAGCGATCCCGATGTCGTCATGAAGGATGGCAAGCTCGTGACCAAGGACGGGGTCGATCTGTCCGGTTTGGGGCTCACCGTCAATGACAAGGGCCAGTTGGTCACCAGGGATGGCCGCGTCGTCAACGCCAAGGACATCATTGTCAGCAAGGATGGCACCATCATGACCAAGGACGGACGTATTCTGAATCCGGGCACCGAGGGCGTCAGGGTCACCGCCGATGGCTTCGTCATCACCAAGGACGGCAAGGTCATGACCAAGGACGGGGTCGTCCTTTCGGGAGTGACCGTGACGGCGGACGGCAAGGTGGTCACCGCCGACGGTCGCGTTCTCAAAGCCGACGAGATTTCGCTACAGGCCGACGGCAGCATCAAGACCAAGGACGGCAAGATACTGGCAGGGGTCACCGGCGCGCTCGATCCGTACCGGGCGGAGTCGCTACGCCAGGCGGTGGTGACCAAGGAGGGCGGCGTCGTGCTTCCCGATGGCACCGTGATCACGGCCGGCGCGCTGGCACAGGCCGGACTCACCGTCAACGACAAGGGCCAGTTGGTGACTGCGGACGGCCGGGTGGTGGACCCCAAGGATCTGGTCGTGACCGAAGACGGCACCGTGAAGACCCGCGAGGGGGCGGTGCTCGCCTCCGCCGGCGGCGCGCGCGTGACCGCCGACGGTTTCATCATCACCAAGGACGGCAAGATCATGACCAAGGACGGCATTGTCATATCGGGCAACGGCGTTCACGTCACCGAGGACGGCCGGGTCGTCACCGCCGATGGCCGCGTACTGAAGGCGGATGAAATCAAGCTGTCGTCCACCGGCGTGGTGATGACCAAGGACGGCAAGGTGATTGCCGGTGTCACCGGCAACCGCGACACAGCGGCGTTGCAGGCGGCGCTGCAATCCGCCACCGCGGCCGGAACCGGCATCGATTTGATCGTGGGCGGCAACAGCCAGGATGGTGTCGCCAAAGTGGGCAGTCTGCCGCTGCTGAAGTAGGGGGAGTATTCATGGTCATGACAACAATGAAGTGGTTGCGGGTGGTGGCGGCATGCCTGACGGCGGGCTGCACGCAATTGCTGCTCGCCCAGGAACCGAACCAGCCACCCGAACAAATGCCGTCATCCACCATTACCGTGGTGGATGGGAACACCGAAGGTCTCAATATGTTCGTCGGCGAGGTCAAGGTATTGCAGGTGGGCGCGGTGGAGCACGTGGCCGTCGGCAACGGCAAGCTGCTTTCAACGTCGGCGCTGAAGAACGGTCAGCTGGTGCTGCTCGGTGAAGGCGAAGGCACGACCACGCTGCACATCTGGCAGAAGAACGGCCAGGAGCGGAATATCACGGTCGTTATCGGCAAAGTGGACACCAAACGGGGTACGGCCGATCTGCAGGCGCTGTTGCGCGACATTCCCGGCGTCACCGCGCGTGATGCCGGCGGCCGGATGGTTCTTTCCGGCAACGTCGACCCCGCCGACCAACCGTTGCTGGATACGGTGTTGAAAATGTTTCCAGACCTGATCGACATGACCCGCAAAAAGCCGCCGATTCTGGCCGGTGACAAGATGGTATACATGGACGTCAAGATTACGGAGTTCAACACCAATGCGCTGGAAACCCTCGGCATCGACTGGGACAACCCAATCAACGGACCGTCGGCGGGTTTCGCCGCGGACGTGGCGAGTAACAACAATTTCCGCATCACGCCCGACTCACCTTCATTCAAAAACGGTCTGCCTCTGAAACTCAGCGGCGCGAGCGGCTATTTCGGACTGGTCACGGAGATCAGTTCGCGGCTAAACTTTCTGGTGAATTCCGGTGACGCGGTGCTTCTGGCCCAGCCGCGGCTGTCGGCCCGCAGCGGCGGCACGGCGGACTTTCTGGCCGGCGGCGAGATCCCGCTGAAAACCACCAGCAGCCTCGGCCAGAGCAACGTGCAGTTCAAGGAGTTCGGCATCAAGCTCGGCATCACCCCGCTGGTGGACGACCTCGGCAACATCGTCGCCAAGGTTTACACCGAGGTCAGCGCCATCGACCCGGCCACCACGGTCGACGGCATTCCCGGCTTTCTCACCCGCAAGACCAGCACCGATATCCGGTTGAAGGACCGTGAAACCCTGGTCATCTCGGGCCTGATGAGCCAGCAGGCGTCCAAGGATCTGCACGAATTGAAATGGCTGGGCGAGCTGCCGGTGCTGGGGGCGCTGTTCCGCTCCACAAATTTCCGCGACAACAAGAGCGAGCTGGTTATTTTTGTCACGCCGACCGTCTATGACGCCACCTCTGATCTGAACAAGGAGCGGGTGGAACGCCGCAAGCAGCTGATCGATAAATTCCGCAAGGCGGTCGATCAAGACGATCTGCAGCTTCTGGAATAAGAAGGCCGCCATGTTCGACGTCATCGTCAAAACCGACAAGGGCGAGAAGGTCAAGGGCATCCGCTGCCCGGTGGAGATCTGCGGCATCGGCAAGGCCCGCGATAATCTCATCCAGTTGAGCGGCTGGCGCATAGCCGGTCATCATGCCGAATTGCAGCAGAGCGGGAAGGGGCTCTACATCGAGGACAAGAGCCGCGGCGGCACCCTTGTCAATGGCCAGCGCATCGAACGTTATGGGCCGCTCAAATCCTCCGACGAGATCCGCATCAGCTCCTACATCATCAGCGTCGGGCTGGACGAAACACGCAAGGAGGAGGAATTCACCGACGATATCGACGACGTCAAGACCATGATCGGGGTGCGGCCGCACGCCGAGATAAAGCCGGATGACTCCGTGTTCAAGCAGGAGCGCTTCATGTGGCGCAACCGCGTTCACAAGGAACTGCTGAACCTGATGGACCTGCGCCGCACCGATGTGGGGGCCATGGACGAGGGGCAACTGCGCAAGAACGTCCAGACGCTTGTCGACGAGATCATCACCAGCATGGCGGGCAAGCTGCCTTCCGAAATCGACAAGGCGCAACTGGCCGCCGACGTGCTGAACGAGGCGGTGGGGCTGGGTCCTCTCGAGGTTCTGCTGGCCGATGAATCGATCACGGAAATCATGGTGAACAAGTATGACGACATCTACATCGAGCAGCGCGGCCGCCTGCAAAAATCGAAGGTCACATTCAGCAGCGACGATGCGGTGATGTCGGCGATCGAACGCATCGTGGCACCGCTCGGCCGGCGCATCGACGAAAGCTCGCCCATGGTGGACGGCCGTCTGAAGGACGGCTCGCGCGTCAACGCCATCATCCCGCCGCTGGCGCTGCGCGGGCCCTGCATCACCATCCGCAAGTTCTCAAAAAAGAAATTGACCGCCGACGACCTTGTGGGCTTCGGCGCGATCAACAAAAACATGGTGAAGTTCCTGCAGGTGGCGGTGGAGCAGAAACGTAACATTGTCATCTCCGGCGGCACCGGCAGCGGCAAGACTACATTGCTCAACATGCTGTCCAATTTCATTCCCAGCAGCGAACGCATCGTTACCGTGGAGGACGCCGCCGAATTGAAGCTCAACCAGCCCCACATCGTGTCACTGGAGGCGCGGCCGCCCAATCTCGAAGGCAAGGGCCAGGTCACCATCCGTGATTTGGTCAAGAACTGCCTGCGCATGCGGCCCGACCGCATCGTGGTCGGCGAGTGCCGCGGCGGGGAGGCGCTTGACATGCTGCAGGCCATGAATACAGGCCACGACGGTTCGCTAACCACCGCCCATGCCAACACGCCGCGCGATCTCATCTCGCGCCTGGAGGTCATGGTGATGATGGCGGGCATGGACCTGCCGATCATGGCCATCCGCGAACAGATCGCCTCGGCCGTCAATATCGTCGTGCAACAGACGCGTTTCTCCGACGGCAGCCGCAAGGTCATCAACATCAGTGAAATCACCGGCGTGGAGAGCGGCACGATCCAGATGCAGGACATCTTTCGCTATCAACAGGAAGGATTCGACGGCGATGGCAAGGTGCGCGGACACTTCCTGGCGACGGGGCGGGTGCCGGAGTTCTACGAGGACCTCAAACGCCGCGGCATCACCGTCGATCTCTCGATCTTCCAGACGGATAAATAATGCTGTTGCTCATCGTCGCCGGGCTGTCTTTTTTGTCGGCAACCCTGGCCGGCGTCGTGTTCCTGCAAAGGGGCGAAGAATTTCTCGGCCGCTACCGGGCGACGTTCACCGAAAGCGCCACTGCGAACATGTCCGATATGTTCATGTTCATCGATGCGCAGCGTCTTTTTTACATCAACATGATCGCCATCGTCGTATTGCCGCTGTTCACCTGGATGTTGACGGGCGATGCGCTTTCCAGCGGCGTGGTGATGCTGGTCCTGGTGATTATTCCCGGTTTCATCTACCGCCGGATGCGCAAACGGCGGCTGAAGCTCTTCGAAAAGCAGCTGCCGGACGGACTGGCGGTGATCTCCGGCGCCATGCGCGCCGGTGCCAGTCTCAATATCGCCATGGAAAATCTGGTCAAGGAAGCACCAGCGCCCATGTCGCAGGAGTTCGAACTGTTCCTGCGCGAGCAGCGCGTTGGCGCCGATTTCGACACCTCGTTGAAACACATGGAGAAACGGCTGCCGTTGCCGGACTTTCTCATGCTGACCGCCGCGTTGCGCATCTCCCGCGAGGTCGGCGGCAATCTCGCCGAAATCCTGGAAAACCTCGCCAACACGCTGCGGCGCAAGGCCACGATGGAAGGGAAGATCGACAGTCTCACCGCGCAGGGCAAGCTCCAGGGCATTGTCATGACCGGCCTGCCCATCCTGCTGGCCGTGCTGCTGATGCAGCTCGAACCGGAGGCGATGGGCAAACTGTTCAGCACTCACATCGGCTGGGCGGTGTGCGCCGTGATCGTGGTGATGGAGTCGATGGGTTACATGATGATCAGCAAGATCACCAGCATCGATGTTTGAACTCGACCCACAACTGCTGCGCGGCGCCGCCCTGTGCACGGGGCTTTCCGTGTTCTTCAGCTACACGCTGGTATACCGTCTGTATGGCATGGTCGCCGAGGAGGATCGCACCTACAAGGACCCCCTGCCGCGGCTGCTGCGTCTGCTATGGCCGTTCATTCAGATCATCGCCTATTTCGTCTGCTCCCATCTGCCCTGGGAACTCATCGAGCGGATCGAACGCCGCTTGCAGACCACCGGCGTCGGTTATCTGCTCAACGCCGAGCAATATTTCGCGCTGCGCCTGATCAGCACGGTGATCTTTTTCGTCATCGTTTACTGCGGGATGTTGGCATTCGACTACTGGGAGCCCACCTGGCTCGCCGTCGCGCCGATCCTGGGCTTCATGTTTCCGGAAATCTGGCTGAACGACACGCGCAAGCGCCGTGAAACCGCGGTGATCCGGGCGCTGCCGGTGTATCTGGACTTCATCACCATGGCCGTGGAGGCCGGTTTGAACCTTCCCGGCGCCCTGGCCCAGGCCATGGAGAAGGCACCGCCGGGTCCCATGCGGAACGAATTCGGCATCGTCCTGCGCGACCTGCGCTCCGGGTTGTCCCGTGCCGAGGCGCTGCGGCGCATGGGTACACGGCTGGATATCAGCGAGATCACGAGTTTCGTCTCGGCGATGATCCAGGCCGAGAAAATGGGTGCGAGCCTCGCCACCGTGCTGCGCGTGCAGGCCGAACAGCGCCGTAACGAGCGTTTCCAGCGCGCGGAAAAAATGGCGATGGAAGCACCCATAAAACTCGTCGGTCCGCTCATCATCTTCATCTTCCCGGTTACCTTCATCGTGCTCGGCTTCCCCATCGTCATGAAATTCCTCTCCGAGGGCATCATGTGATCCCGGGTGCGTTGTGCCGCGAACCCGATAGAATCCGCCTGCTGCCTGCGGTCATGCTGACTTCCAACCCTTGGGAGCGCATGCGCGGCTTGCTGGGCCGCCCTGCGCTGGGCGCCGACGAGGGGTTGTTGATCGACCATTGCCGCTCCGTGCACACGGCGGGGATGCGTTATGCGATCGACCTGGTCTTTCTGGGTCGCGACTGGGTGGTGAAAAAAATCGTGAGCGGTCTGGCGCCCTGGCGCATGGCCCTGTGCCTCGGCGCGGTGATGGTGCTGGAACTGGCCGCGGGCGGCGCCGCGCGGCTGGGTATTGCCGAGGGCATGCGACTTCGCTTCGTTCCACGATGAATGTCCCCACCAAGTCGATGAAGTTCATTTGGGTGCTGGCGGTGTTGCCCTGGCTGGGCGCCTGCGAAATGCAGCAGCTCGTCCATCCCGATACTGACGCCGTCAAGCTGCACGAGGAGGCTGAACGCGCCTATGGGGCGAACGACATGCAACTCGCCGAGAAGGATTTCAAGCTGCTGGCCGAGAGCATGCCCAGGGACGCTGAACCCTGGTTCAGGCTCGGCAACATCTACGCGCGGAGCAACCGCGTCGAGGACGCCATCCACGCCTATCGCGAGGCGGTGACGCGCAACCCCAACCTGACCAAGGCGTGGTACAACATGGCCTTGGTGCAGATGCATCAGGCCAGGAAAGACCTGCTGGAGATGCAGCAATACCTCGGGGCAGATGATCCCATCAATCCGCAGGTGCAGCACATACAGGAAACGTTGGATACCCTGCTGAAGCCGACTGCGCCGGATCAGGAAGTCGGTCAGGACAATGGTCAGAAAAACCCGCCGCATTAAAGTTTACCGGGCCGTTCCGTGAAGCGTCTCCATCTCCAAACCGGCCAGAGCATGACGGAATTCGTCATCGTCGCGCCGGTCATGTTCCTGCTGGTGTTCGGCGCCATGCAATTCGGGCTCATCTACCACGCCAAGACTACGCTCAACTACGCCACCTTCGAGGCGGCGCGCAGCGCTGCGGTCAATCACGCCGTCAAGGCCGCCGCCGAGAGCGGGCTGGCCCGCGGCCTGGCGCCACTCTATACCCACGAAGACTCGGTTTCGGCCGTGCAGGCGGGCCGCAGGCAGGTCCGCGACGACATCGCCGCCGGCTACGCGGAGATCGAGCGGCTGAGCCCGCCCGCTTCAGCATTCGACGACTACGGCCAGGGTTCGGCGGGAGACAGGAACATCCCCAATGACAACCTGATGTACCGGGACCCGGCGCCGGGAAAGAATTCGGGCCTGAGCATACAGGACGCCAACCTGCTCAAACTCCGGGTGACCTACTGTTACCCGCTGTACGTGCCGTTCGCCAACAAGGTCATCGTCACGCTGATGAGCTTTGCGCCCTCATCGAGCTGCGAGGAATGCGTGGGCCCGCCGGCTCCCGGCTCCCTCGCGAAAAAATGCCTCGATGACGACAGGCTGCCGATTGTTTCCCAGGCCATCGTGCGCATGCAGTCGGAAGCCTCGGAAGCATGGTGAAGACGCAGCTGTTCCCGGTGGCGGAATCAGCGCCAGGATTTGGGCACGACGGGATGGAGTTTGTCGATGTCCGCCTGCACCTGCTCGCGGCTGCGTTCATACACGATCTCTCTCCCCAGTGCTTTCCCGGAATAGGCCTGGCCGTTTCGGGTCGGCGTCAAATCGCACTTGACGTTGTGGACGCCTTCACCGAGCACCACCTGTATCCGGCTGGCTTGCTTGTTAAAGACCACAACGTCTATGGTCTGCCCGCTTTCCGTGATGCGCACCTTGATTTTCTCCGCGTCCATCAGATCATCAACTCCGTCTTGGCCTCGAACGACATGTTAGGGGTAATTCCGGCTATTTGCGATTCCGCCGTACTTGAGCCATGCCGATGCCGAGACATATGACCGCCGGCCAGAACGTGAGACCGGCCAGCATGCCGGGAAAGATTGGATTGGGATCCGGGTCGGATGTCAGGCCCAACTTTGCGAACAGGATAATGCCAAAGAGCGGACCTGAGCCGAGTACCAGAAGCGTAAGT
>DATJVC010000016.1 GCA_035501935.1 Gammaproteobacteria bacterium
ACTGCTTACCCAAGGCATGGTGCTCAATCACATCTACTCGCGCCGCACCGACAAAGGTGGCATCGAATATTTTGCGCCTGATGAAGTGGAACCGCAGCACGACAGTGACGGCAAAATCACCGGCGCCAAATCAAGAACCGACAGTCAGCCGGTGGATTACCAAGGCATGGGCACCATGTCGAAGTCAAAGCGCAATGGCGTTGATCCGCAGGCATTGATTGAAAAATACGGCGCCGATACTGCGCGATTCTTTATCATGTTCGCATCACCCCCCGAACAGACATTGGAATGGTCCGATGCCGGTGTCGAAGGCGCTCACCGTTTCCTGAAACGAATTTGGGCAGCGGCCAAGCCGGAGTATGGACAATATCTACTCAATAAGGCCATAGAAAGTGAGAGTTATAAGCAGATCGACCCTAAGACGCTGCATCCCGATCAGCGCGATGTCAGGCAGAAAATCCATCTGCTTCTGAAACAAATCAATTTCGACTTTGGCCGTCACCAGTTCAATACGGTGTCGTCAGGAGGAATGAAAGCACTAAATGAACTCCCTGAAGCGATTCAAGATGTACCAGGCGCCGTTGATTCGACAATCACGCCCCACCCTGGCTCCAGCTTTGAGCCGTCGATGCACGCCCGGTATACGATTATTGCCGAGGGGCTGTGGATTCTCCTCCGAGTGCTGCATCCGATCTGTCCGCACATTACGGATCACCTTTGGCGGGAACTGGGATACGGCGATGACATCCTGAAAGAGCCTTGGCCGGAACCGGACGAAAAGGCGCTGAAACAGGATGAAATCGAGCTGGTGTTGCAGGTCAACGGCAAGATGCGCGGCAACGTGCGGGTGGCGGCTGATGCAGATCGGGCGGCCATCGAGGCCGCCGCGCTGGCCCATGAGGCGGCGCGGAAACACACAGTCGGCCTGACGGTGAAAAAAGTGGTGTTGGTTCCGGGCAGACTTGTTAATATTGTGGCCGGATAAAGCCTTAAAACGGGTACCCCATCATGGTCTTCCGCGGCACATTGCTGACCCTTTTTGCCCTCCTCATCGCCGGGTGCGGCTACCACTTGCGTGGCTCAGCGGCGGGCGGCGGCGGCTGGAACCTGGGCCGCGTCTATGTCATGGAGAGCGGCGCTTCCACATTGGCCGCCGAATTGCGCAACCAGATGGACATCTACGAGGTCAAGCTGGCGCGCAACGTTCAGGAGGCGGACGCGCTTATTCACCTTGACCGGGAGAAATATGATCGCCGCGTGCTTTCCGTCGATCCCAGCACCGGCAAGGTGCGCGAGTACGAAATCGGCATCGAAACCATATTGAGCGTCACCCGCCCGGACGGCACCGTATTGCTCGCGGAAACGCCCATCGATCTGCGGCGCAATTTCACCTTCGACGAGGCTTCCGTGCTCGGCAAGTCGCTCGAAGAAAACACCCTGCAGGCGGAAATGCGCACGGATGCCGCGGAGACCATCATGCGCCGCCTGCAGGCCCTGCATCCCGCGCCGGCACAGCCGGTCTCCGCGCGTCCATGAGACGCACGCCGGAACAACTGCGGACTTCGCTCAAAAAAGAACTGGCCCCGGTTTACCTGATCACGGGCGACGAGCCGCTGCAATCCATGGAATGCCAGGATGCGATCCGCGCCGCCGCGCGGGCGCAGGGTTATGGCGACCGCACCGTGCTGGACGTGGAAACTGGCATCGACTGGCCGGCGCTGCGATTCACCGCCGACAGCCTTTCGCTTTTTTCCAGCCGGCAGTTGATCGAACTGCGGCTGGGCGATGGCAAGCCGGGCGCCGCGGGCGCCGAGGCCATCATCCAATACTGCGAACGGCCGTCACCCGATGTGATGCTATTGATCAGCAGCGGCAAGCTCGACGGCAAGACCTTGCAAACCGGCTGGACCAGGGCCATCGACGCGCGGGGCGTGCTGGTGCAGGTCTGGCCGTTGAAGGCGGGAGAAATGGCGGTCTGGATCAGGGCGCGGTTGCAGGTGCATGGAGTGGATGCCACGCCGGATGCGGTGCGGTTGCTCGCGGATCGCGATGAAGGCAACCTGCTGGCGGCCGCGCAGGACATCGACAAACTTGCCCTGTTGTACGGCGGCAAGACCATCGACGTCGCCGAGGTCATGGCGGCGGTCGGCAACAGCGCGCGTTATGATCTCTTCAGCCTGCCTGACAGCGCGCTGGCGGGCGATGCGGCACGCGCCGTGCGCATGCTGCGCGGCCTGCGCGACGAGGGCGTCGAGCCAGTGCTGGTCTGCTGGAACCTGACGCGCGAGTTGCGTGCGCTCAATCTGCTGGCGCAGGGTCGCCGTCCGGAGGAAAATATTCCGGGCTATAAAATGTTTGGCCAACGCGAATCATTGTTGAAAACAGCGGCGCGGCGGCTGGGCGCGGAAAAATTAAAACGGCTGCTGCGCGAGGCCATACGCGTCGATCGCGTCGTGAAGGGCGTCGCGCAAGGCCAGCCGTGGGAAGAGCTGACAGGCCTGTGCCTGAACCTGGCCGGCAAACCATTGTTTCAATCGTTATGAACGACATCGACATCAAGAGTTATATGCGCGATGTGGGCCGGCGGGCGCGCGCCGCAGCCGTGATCATGGCGCGCGCGGACACGCACGCAAAAAATAATGCGTTGCTTGCCGCCGCCAAACAGATCGCCAAGGAGCAGGCGGCAATCCTGAAGACCAACGGCGAGGATTTGCGCGCCGGCGAGAATCTGGACGAAGCGCTCAAGGACAGGCTGGAACTCAATCCCAAGCGCGTGCAGGCGATGGTGGATGGCGTGATTGAAGTCGCGGCGCTCGTTGATCCCATCGGCGAGATCAGCGATCTGCGCTACCGCCCCTCCGGCATCCAGGTCGGCACCATGCGCGTGCCGCTGGGGGTCATCGGGATCATCTACGAGTCGCGCCCCAACGTGACCGCGGACGCCGCCGCTTTGTGCCTCAAGGCCGGCAACGCCGTCATCCTGCGCGGCGGTTCGGAATCGCTGCGCTCCAACCGGGCCATCGCCGACTGCATCCACGCGGGCCTCGAAGCCGCCGGCCTGCCGCGCGACGCCGTGCAGGTCATCGATACCACCGATCGCGCCGCCGTCGGCGAGCTGGTGACGATGAACGAATACGTGGATCTCATCGTACCGCGTGGCGGCAAGGGTCTCATCGAGCGCATCAGCCGCGAGGCGCGCATCCCGGTGCTGAAGCATCTCGACGGCATCTGCCATGTGTACATCGATGACCGCGCCGATCTCGACAAGGCCGAACGCATCGCCTTCAACGCCAAATGCCAGCGCTACGGCACCTGCAACACCATGGAGACGCTGCTCATTGCCGAGGCGGTGGCTGAGTTGGCGCTCGACCGGCTGGTCCCGCTGTATCTTGAGCAGAAGGTCGAATTGCGCGGCTGCGACAAGACCCGCAAGCTGGTGCCGCAGGCCAGGAAGGCGACCGAGGAAGACTGGCGCACGGAGTATCTTGCGCCGATCCTCTCCATCCGCATCGTCAGCGGTCTGGATGAGGCCATCGACCATATCCGACGTTACGGTTCACAGCACACCGACAGCATCGTCACCGAGGACATCACGCATGCCCGCCGCTTCCTGACTGAGGTGGATTCGAGCTCGGTGATGGTCAACGCCTCGACGCGCTTCGCCGACGGCTATGAATACGGCCTTGGCGCCGAGATCGGCATCAGCACCGACAAGTTCCACGCCCGCGGGCCGGTCGGCCTGGAAGGGCTCACCTCCAAAAAATGGATTGTGATTGGTGACGGTCATATCCGCAGTTGAAAATTCGTCCACCCGATTTCTGCGCGATTGAAACCCATCGGGATTTTAGGCGGCAGTTTCGATCCGGTGCACAACGGGCATCTCCATCTCGCCCGCACCCTGCGGCAGCGGGCGGACTTGGCGGAGGTAAGGTTCATCCCGTCATACCAACCGCCACATCGCGAGCCGCCTCTCGCCACGCCGTCACAGCGGCTGGAAATGCTGGAACTCGCCTTGCGCGGCGAGCCGGGACTAATCGTGGATCAGCGCGAATTGCGGCGTAATGGAATTTCGTATACGGTTGAGACACTCGAATCCTTGCGCGCTGAACTGCATGATCAACCGCTATGTTTGATTCTCGGCATGGATGCCTTCCGTGGCCTGCCGCAATGGCATGAGTGGCGGCGCATCCCCGAGCTGGCACATCTTCTGGTGGCACACCGTCCCGGCGCTTCCCGGCAACTCCCCGATGAACTGGCTGAATTGATGCGCGCGCATCAGGCGGCTGATCCCGCGCTGCTCGCCCGATCGCCCAAGGGTGGGATCTATCTTTGCGATATCGAGGCGCTGGATATTTCCTCCTCCCTGATCCGCCACCGCGCGCGCGCCGGTGAAAGTCTGGACGCCCTGCTGCCGACAACCGTCGCGGAATACATTCATCACCACCGCCTGTATCAATGACGAAACTCATATATACACCGCAAAAACTCGCCGAGCGCATGGTCCACGCGCTGGAAGACGTCAAGGCCGATCACATTCACCTGCTGGACGTGCGCCGGCTGACTTCCATGACCGACTACATGATTATCGCCAGCGGCCGCTCCAACCGGCAGGTGCGTGCCATGGCCGACAGGGTGATCGAGGCAGCGGCGGAACTGCACCTGAAACCGCTCGGGCTGGAAGGTTACGAGGGCGGTGAATGGGTGCTGGTCGATCTCGGCGACGTGATCGTGCATGCCATGCACCCACTGACCCGCGCCTTCTATCAGCTGGAAAAACTCTGGAAAGACACCGCCGCGGATCACGCGCAGACGGTCTGACATCCCCGCATGCATCTTCATCTGATCGCCGTGGGCAAGCGCATGCCGGCCTGGGTCGCGGCGGGATTCCAGGATTACGCACGTCGCCTGCCATCGCCATGGGCCTTGCGACTGACGGAAATACCACCGGTTAATCGCACATCCGGCAAGGCAGCACGCGATTACATGCGGGAGGAAGGCGAACGTGTCCAGCGCGCTTGTCCTGAAGATGCGTACCTCGTGGTGCTCGATGAGCGCGGCAAAGACTGGAACAGCAAACAGTTGAGCCAGCGCTTGCAACGATGGTCGCAGGACGGGCGCGATGTGGCCTTCATCATCGGCGGCGCGGACGGCGTGGATGCCGCGTTGAAAAAATGCGCCGATGAGCTTTGGTCGCTGTCACCGTTGACCCTGCCGCATGCGCTAGCGCGCGTGGTGGTGGCCGAGCAGATCTACCGCGCCTGGAGCTTGTTGAGCAACCATCCCTATCATCGGGATTGATGGAATGATATATCTTGTTTCGCAATCGCCGCGCCGCCGACAGTTGCTGGAGCAGATCGGCGTTGAATACAAAACCTTGAAGGTCGAGATCGACGAATCCTGGGACGGCAAGGAAGCCGTAGATAAGCACGTGCTGCGGCTGGCGCTGGCCAAGGCGTGCGCAGGTTGGGAGCAAGTCCGGTCGGGTAAGCCGGCGCCGGTGTTGGGCGCGGATACTGCAGTGGTTCTGGATGGCGTCATCCTGGGCAAGGCGGAAACGGTGGAACAGGCGCGCACTATGCTGCGCCAATTATCTGGACACACTCACCAGGTTTACTCCGGCGTGGTGTTGATCGACACACAAGGTCGCGAACATTCCGCGCTCAACGTGAGC